>NZ_PQNZ01000001.1:0-40214 GCF_004138385.1 Candidatus Nanosynsacchari sp. TM7_ANC_38.39_G1_1
AAAAACTAAAATTTGCTATAATGTGCTTATGGCTTTTTACGATAAAACCATTAAAGAAACGCTAGTTGAACTTGAATCAACCACCAAAGGCTTATCCGATATTGAGAGCGATGAGCGGTTGCGTCACTACGGCTTAAACACGATCAAAGTTAAGTCTGACCCGCTTTGGCGTAAAATTGTTGAGCCGTTCAAGTCGGTTTTTATGACAGTGCTGATAGTGGCGGCAATTGTTAGTTTGTGGCACAAGTCGTATTTTGATGCTGGGTTGATTATTTTTATCATGGCGGTGAACGCGATTATTTATTATGTGCAACGGTTTTCGACTGAGCGGATTTTGCGATCGCTGCAAAAACAGTCTGTGGCTGAAGTCGAGGTATTGCGAAAAGGGCGGCGTGAGATGATCGCTGCGACACTGTTAGTTCCAGGCGACGTGATAATCCTTGATGAGGGCGATAAAATTCCTGCTGATGCTCGTGTTTTTGAGGCGCGTTCGTTCCGAGTTGACGAATCGCAATTAACTGGCGAATCGCTACCTATTGAAAAAACTTGTGCCGTCCTGCCGAGCGACCGTGAAATTTACGAACAATCCAACATGGTTTTTCAAGGTTCATTTGTCGTTGGCGGTACTGCCATGGCGATAGTAACCGCTACTGCCAATGATACCGAATTTGGCCGTTTAAGCGATTTATCGTCTGGCGACCATAATGTCAATCCTGTGCAGCAGAAAATCGATAGGCTTATCACGCGTATAGTTGCTGTTATTCTAGGAATTGCTTTGTTTGCTTTTTGGTTGGCGCTAGCTCGCGGTGTTGAGTGGAGCGAAGCATTGCGCTTTGTGATTGCTCTCAGTGTCAGTGCAGTGCCCGAGAACTTACCAATTGCTATATCAGTCATTTTGGTATTAGCAATGCGCCGGATGGCTCGCCGCAAAGCATTGGTACGGACTATGGGCTCAATCGAGTCAATCGGTGCTATCACGACTATCGCTACTGATAAAACCGGCACGCTAACGCGCAACAAATTATCTGTTCAAGAAATTTGGCACCCGCGCCACAACGAAAAACGCGTTTTGCAGACACTCGCTGCTAGCACGCTGCTAGGCCAGAGAAAAACTGCCGATCCACTTGATAAAGCTTTTGCTTCGTTTATTAATTCGTCCGAAACGGCTCCCAAACTTGGCCAGCCTTTGCGGGAATTTACATTTGAGCATTCAATGGCAATGAGCGGCAATTTGCGACATGATGGCGCTAAGTATGCTCTAGCTGTCAAAGGTGCGCCAGAGAAAATCGTTGACCATTGCGATATCACCGAAGGCGAACGCGAGAAAGCTTTAGTTGAATTACATCATCTGACTGGACTTGGTTTCCGGGTAATTGCGCTAGCGCATGCGTCGCTCAGTAAACCAATTGATTCGCTTGAAAACATTCCAGATAATACGCCGCTGATTTTTGACGGTTTTGTCGGTGTGGCAGATACACTGCGGCCAGAAGCCAAAGGAGCCATTGCTCGCGCGCAAACTGCTGGGATTAGCGTACGCATGGTGACGGGAGATCATTTCGAGACAGCTTATCATATCGGTAAGCAGCTTGGCTTGGTCGAGCATCGCAACCAGGTTTTTGACAGCCGGCAGATTATTACATTATCTGACGATGAGCTAGCTGAAAGGCTGCGTACTATCCGTGTTTGCGCGCGCGTTTTGCCCGAGCATAAGCATCGCATCCTTGAAGTGCTTAAGCGCGATAATATCACTGCCATGACTGGCGACGGCGTCAACGACATTCCAGCGCTAACCAATGCTCATGTTGGTGTCGCTATGGGGGCGGGGGCGCAAATCGCCAAGGATGCGGGCGATATTATCTTGCTTGATAATAACTTTCGCTCAATCGTTTCGGCTATTCACGAGGGCAGAACTGTTTACGCCAATATCAAGCGCATGGTAACGTATCTGTTAGCGACTAATCTCGGTGAGGTTATCGTATCGCTGAGCGCGTTGATTTCCGGTTTACCGCTGCCGCTGGCGCCTGTGCAGATTTTATGGGTTAATTTAGTCACTGATAGCGCTATGGTAATTCCGATTGGACTGGAGCCGGGCGAGCCTCGGAATATGCTAGAGAAGCCAAAACGCGCTAACGCGCCGCTGCTCAGTAAATTTATGACTTCGCGAATATTGTTGATTGCCATAATTATGTCATCGATGACGCTGGGATTCTATATTTATTTCAATCAACGCTTTGGTGCTGATTATGCTCGGACAATTGCTTTTTGTTCGCTGGTAACCGCGCAGTGGGCTAGTGCTATCGAGGCGCGCAGTGATTACGAATCATTGATCGGTCGTCTGCGCAAGCGGAACGCACCGTTCATTGTTGGACTAATCATCGCTGTCACGCTGCAGATTGCCGCCCTAGCTACGCCGCTTGGACGGTTGATGCATATTACGCCAGTAGACAACACGCATCTTCTCTTAGTGACTGTCTCTGCTCTCATTATACCTATCGTCTTGATTGAACTGCATAAATGGGTAGGGCGAAAGTTCTTTGGTAAGCGACCGAATCTTCAGCGAATTACCAAGCGTCTTAAACGGCCGCTCAAGAAAAATAAAAAGTTTGCTAATTAATTCCAGCGCTTGATATGTCCACGCAATAGTTCTAAATCAGCTAAATCTTTACGACGAGCCATCTTTCGTTTGGCAGCAATCAGTCGGTCGGTCGAGACCACGGGTATCCCATCGATGGTTTGCATATCTCGCTGTAATACTGTCAAGGAATTACCCATCCAACTTTTTAGCAGATTGTATTGTTCATGTACCAAAATTCGCTTGCCGCTAGTTAGTGTCACCTCGCGCCAATGTTTCTTGCGTGCAAAACGGTCATAAACTTCGCGCGATACTACTAAATCAACATTAGGTGTATCGCGCAAATGCATCATATCAAGCACGGCGCCGCCGACCACGATATACGAATCGCTAGCGATTTTAAGGTCTCTGATCATTTCAATTGCCGAAGCCTGTTTCTGATGCGCCAATGCCAGAGACAATGTTGTGTAAATGTTGCGGCTGCCAATTATATCGGTAATGCCATAGATATCAAACTGGCTGCGCAATCCCGGTGATACGTGCGCAAAAGCAATCGCGATACCATCTTCGCCAAGTTCGCGGTACAAACGTTTGAGCGCTTCAACCGCTGTATAGTCGATATCATCAATCGCTCCGGCATCAATCACCACGTATGTTACTGGATGTTTAGCGCGATGAATAGCTCGCCGTAACCGTTCAGCGAAATAATTAATATTCTCGAAAAAAAGCGATTCGCCGAAAGCATAAACTAATGTATCTTTTGGCAAAGAGTCTATCTTATCTTTTACCCGATCAGCCGCCCATGATGACAGCTCGCCATCGCGCAGCAGCACAGCGTCATCAGGATGGTACTGCCGGCGTAATCGTTCCATCAGCGAGGCTGCTACCGCTACCAAAATACCTAACTGTACGCCGAATAGTACCGTACAAGCTAGAGCAACTAGCGCGATCATAAACTCCTCATGATGGACAGCCCACAAATAGTGCAATTCACGAAAACGAATCAAGCGTAAACCTGCCGTACAAACTATCGCTGCTAGTGCTGCTAGCGGCACGTAGTGTAACAAAGTACCGCCAAAAACGATCAACGCCATCATTGCTAAGCTGGCAACAATACCGCTCAATTGCGAACGCATACCCAGCGAGTCGGCTAATTGGCTGCGTGGCGGCGAGGCGCTAACGGTATAGCCGTGGAATAGAGCTGAAGCAATATTAGCTATTCCAAGGGCTGCTGTATCTTGATTGGTCTGGATCTTATCGTCGTGCTCGCTACCAATGGAGCGCGCTGTCATGGAACTCTGGACTAGTACTACGAGTACAATTGATAATACGGTCGGCATAATTGTATTTAGCATCTCGAGTGACACCGTGGGCACTATTAAGTTTGGCATATTGCTTGGTAGCGAACCTAAAAACTCTACGCCGTACGCATCGACATGAAATACCATTGCAAATATTACGGCCATAGCGATGCCGATTAGTTCGCTCGGTATTCGCGATGATCGCCAAAACAACACTACACCTAGCACCAAGAGTGCTAGCGTAGCGGTCATCCAATTAATTGAACCAGCTTGCGCGGTAATTGACGCTAAATGACTCCAGAAACCGCCTGATGCTTTTAATCCTAATAAAGCTGGTAACTGTGTAACAATTAGCTGCACTCCCACGCCTGCCATAAAGCCAATCATCACTGGTCGCGATACCAGATCTGCCAAAAAGCCAAATTTGAATAGCCCCAGCAATAGTAGTAGGACGCCTGATAGCAACGTCATCGCTACGATTGTATTAACATATTCTGGCGTACTTGTTTGCGCCACTAGCGCTGCACCTGATGCCAGCAGAATGGCCGTCGCTGAATCTGCGCCAACCACCAATCGATGCGAGTATCCCAACAACCCAAATACTAGCGCGCCAATAATTGTCGTATATAAGCCAGTCTCGGGCGGCAGTCCGACGATTACCGAAAAAGCCAACGCATTGGGAACATTCACGACGGCTATCAACAACGCCGTTATGATATCATGCCGCAAGTAAGATTTCTTGTACCGCAATATGCTCGGCAGAGACACTTTTCGCATACTTATTATACTAATGGTATTTAGGGGTGGCGTCAATAAAACAAAGTAAGCTATGAATTTGCTAAATGTCGATACGATTCATAAAAATAAACCGCTTAGGTTATCCAGATTTGAGCGGTTTATGATATTTTCGTTTGCATAATTTGGCTGGGTCGGCAGGATTCGAACCTGCGAATGCTGGGACCAAAACCCAGTGCCTTACCACTTGGCGACGACCCACTAATAAACGAGCGTGCAACAAGTATTATACCACGCTCATCAACGATATGGAAATTACGACATAGAATACAGTCGCACCCATTCCTCGGGAGTCAATTCTGACGGTTTGCGTTCAGGGTTGATGCTGGCTTTGGCGCGCGGTACGGCAGCGAAGGCTTTTTGCGAGGCGTAGCATTTTGCGACGAAACTTTGGTACTCGTCGCGTTCTAATGTAGATAGGAGCGGCTCGGACCGCGGTTTCAGCTCTAGTAGTACGGTATCGACTGCTGGCGGCGGTGTGAAATCTGTGCGGCGTAGCGGTCGGCGGATTCGTGTCTGCCACCATGGAGCTAGTTGTGCGCCTAATTGAGAAGTAAAGTGCCGGTCGCTCGGTACTAATTTTTGCGCGAATTGTTTTTGGACGATCAGGTAGATTGCTTGAGGTGTATGCGTTTCATCGTTGTTGGTCAATTTGCGTATTATGTCGGCGCTCAAGTGAAAGGGAATATTAGCAAAAACTTTGTATGGTTCATCTGGTAATTTCGCTAGCAGAAAATCCTGTGCTATTACTTTGACGTTTTTGTGCCGGCGCATATTTTGCTGTAGTTTGTTAAGAATACCTGGTTCGTTTTCGTATGCTAAAACTTGCCGGCATCGGCGTGCTAACACTGCCGTAATGGCGCCGCTGCCAGCGCCGATATCTATTACCAAATCGCCGCGGCGTATGTTGCTGTGGCCTATCAGCTCGGCAATCAAGCGTGGATTACGCAAAAAATGCTGCGAATGGGTGGCGACTTGGCGTTTCATAGTGCGATTTTACCACGAAAAAGCGGTTAATCAGTTGGCAATATTTACCATAACCTTTATAATATAAAGTTATGAATGCACACGAAAAACACTCGATAAAGCAATATTTGCGTGCGGCAGACTATCTGACGGTGGGGCAAATATTTTTGGCGGAAAATCATCTGCTGAAAAAGGAATTAACTTTTGACGATATCAAATCGCGGATTCTCGGACACTGGGGAAGTGGGCCAGGTATTAACTTTGCTTACGCGCATCTCAGCTATTCGGCCAAGAAACATAGTAAGGATATGATGTTTGTGCTGGGGCCGGGGCATGGCTTCCCGGCACTGCAAGCTAATCTGTTTTTGGAAGGTACGCTTGCTAATTTTGATCCGTCGATGGAGACTAACCTGGATGGTATTCGCAAACTATGCCGCGAATTTAGCTGGCCGTACGGTTTTCCGAGCCATTCTAATCCCGAGACGCCGGGCGTGATTCTCGAGGGCGGTGAACTTGGTTACGCGCTCAGTACTAGCTACGGCGCAGCGATGGATAATCCTGATTTGACGGTAGCTTGTTTGGTTGGTGACGGCGAAGCCGAGACCGGGCCGACGGCTGGCGCTTGGCATCTTAACAAGTTACTTAACCCGCGCAAAGATGGTGCGGTATTGCCAATTCTTCACCTCAACGGTTATAAGATTTCAGCACCGACTGTTTTTGGCCGAATGAGTAATTACGAACTGATGACGCTCTTTAGCGGCTACGGTTATGAGCCGCGCATTGTTGACGCTACAAAAGACGGCGTCGATCCGCACGACGAAATGGCAAACGCGCTTGAGTGGGCGCACAATTTGGTTGCCGAGATTCGTGCTAGTACGAACACAGAAGCGCCGCGCATGCCGATGATTATCATGCGCACGCTAAAGGGCTGGACTGGGCCGAAATTTGTCGAAGGCAACAAAATTGAAGGTAATTGCCTGGCGCACCAGACAGTGCTCAGTGAAGCAAAATCTGATCCCGAGCAGCTCAAAATCTTGAACCAGTGGCTCAAGAGTTATAAGTTTGACGAGCTATTCAACGAAGCGACAGGTTTTGGTGATTTTGTCAAGGATATCTTGCCTGAACAGCTAGAGAAGCGCTTGGGTATGTCGCCGCATGCTCGTGGCGGCGCAACTGTTTATCGGCCGCTGGTGCTGCCAGATGTCGAGCAGTTCGCTGAAGACGCCGAAATCCCTGGCACTATTGGCTCTAGCAGTATGCGCCGGGCTGGTGCTTACTTGACCGAGGTCTTTCGTCTCAACGCCGAGAGTAAGAACTTCCGTTTCATGAGCCCAGACGAGACTTATTCCAACAAGCTTGACGAGATATTCCAGGCTACTAGCCGCAGTTGGCAATGGCCGATCATGGAGTGGGATAAGGATCTGTCGCGTGATGGCCGAGTCATGGAAATGTTGTCCGAACACAACATGCAAGGCTTGATGCAAGGCTATGTCTTGACTGGCCGCCATGCCATGTTTGCTAGCTATGAAGCATTTCTGCAAGTCGTCGGCAGTATGGTTGACCAGTATGCTAAGTTTCTCACCCAAAGCCGTAACGTCGAGTGGCGCGGCACTATACCTAGTATTAACTATATACTGACTTCGAGCGGGTGGCGCCAAGATCATAACGGTTTTAGTCATCAAAACCCTGGCTTTATCGACGATATTTTACGCCGCCAGAGTAACTTCAGTGATGTTTACTTCCCGTCGGACGGTAATGTCACGCTAGTTTGCTTAGAGCATATGCTGTCAAGTGTTCGCCAGATTAACGCGCTGGTGGCCGGTAAAACTCTCGAGCCGCGCTGGTTGTCGCCAGAACTCGCTCGCCAGCAGGTCGATGCTGGTCTGATGGTTTGGGATTTTGCTAGCGATGAACATCCTGATCTAGTTATGGCCGCTTGCGGCGATTATCCGACCAAAGAAACTATGGCAGCTATTGATATTGTCAAAACGCATTGCCCGAACGCTAAAATTCGCTGCGTTAACGTTTCGAGTCTGACTACTGTTGGCTTTGGTACGTTGCGCCGCGTTGCCGACCAAAAGTTCTTTGACAAGGTGTTTACTGACGACAAGTCAGTTATCTTCAATTTCCATGGCTATCCGCAGACAGTCAAATCGATTCTCTTTAACTATGCTGTCGATTCGACACGCTTCGATATTCGCGGTTACAAGGAGATCGGGTCGACGACCACACCGTTTGATATGCATGTTCGCAATGAAACCAGCCGCTATGATTTGGCGATTGCTGCATTCCGCCAGCTGGGCCGCAATGGCGTCGTTCCGTTTGAGGAGGCCGAGCACTTAGCTTCGATTTACCAAGGTAAGATTGATGAGAATACTGCTTATATCAAGGCTAACGGCGTTGACTTGCCAGAAATTGACGCCTGGGTGTGGCCAGCAGCACGCGGACTAGACGAGGCAAAAGAGGAAGCCTGGCACGGGCAAACAAATTAACGTAAAGAAAAGGGTGGGGGAATGTCATTACTACTAATCGCAAATCCAGGCAGCGCTAGCCGCAAATACGCGCTGGTCGACGACAAGCTCAAAGAAGTTGCCGCGTTACATATTGAGCAGAGTGGCAGCGAATTAATCGCGACGCTGCGTACTGGCGGCGATACGCGGCAAGTACCGCTTGGTTTTGCTGACATTTCCCAGTCGGCCGCACATCTGTATGGCATTTTTAACCGCGAACATTTACTAGAAAGCCCTAGCGACGTTCGCGCGATTGGCCTGCGGATTGTTGCACCGAGCAACTATTTTCTCAAAGACAGGCTTGTTGACGATGACGTTGTCCAGCATATACGCGATATTCTGCCGCTTGACCCGATTCACGTCTCCGGTACGCTGCAAGAGCTAGAGGCTCTGCGCTCGTCGCTGCCGACTGTACCAGTAGCGCTAATTTCGGATAGTGCTTTTCACGCTCGCAAGCCGAGCTATGCCTGGAATTACGGTATCAATCTGCAAGACGCTGATCGCTTCGAGATTAAGCGTTTTGGTTATCATGGTCTGTCAGTTTCGTCCGCCGTTAATGAGCTGTGGAACCGCGGCAAATTACCACCAAAGGTTGTTGTTTGCCATTTAGGTAGCGGCTCGTCGGTGAGTGCAGTTTTTCACGGGCGCAGTATCGACAACACTATGGGTTACTCGGCGCTAGAGGGGGTAATTATGGCGACACGTACCGGTTCTATCGATTACACTGCTGCTATGGCGCTCAAGACTAAACTTGGCCTCGATGATGATCAACTTGAGCATTATCTCGATGAGAAGGGCGGTCTACTCGGACTCAGCGGAACTAGCGATATTCGTGAAATTATTGATCGCGAAGCTAATGGCGACCATATTGCTCACTTAGCACTGATGACTCTGATTCACAGTGTGCATAAGGCTATCGGCGCCATGGTGGTCGCTATGAACGGTGCCGACTTGCTGGTGTTTACTGGCACGGTAGGGGAGCGTTCGGCAAATTTACGCCGGCGCATCGTTGCTCACTTGGAATGCCTCGACTTCATACTTGACGGCAATCGTAACAAATCATGTCTTAACCCGACCGAGTTCACTAGCATCTCGCAAGCGGCAGTCAGTAAGCCGATAATTGTCATACCGACAGATGAAGGCGTCGAAATCGCTCGCCACACTGTTAAGTTACTAGCGTCATAATTTTGGTTGTTGGAAAGGTGTGCGTTATTGCTGTGGGGACGCCTTTCGTGATCTTTACCAAACGGTATCTTTCATTTTGTTATAATAAGTATGATGAAAAGACAGTCACTCGAGACTATTCACCTTGACAAAATCGTTGGTGGTGGACAAGCACTAGGGACGCTGGCCGATGGCCGCAAATGCTTCGTATGGGGCGGATTGCCCGGCGAGACGGTTACTGTCCGCATTACCAAAAAGAAGTCGCACTTCGTCGAAGCGATTGTCGAGGAGGTAATTTTGCCAAGCCCCGACCGCATCCAGCCGCGCGATCCAGATAGTTACCCGTCGACCAGCCCCTGGCAAATTATGCCGCTCGAGATAGAACAGGCGTACAAAAGGCAATTGATCGACGACGCCTTTACGCTGCATGGTATTGCATTACCAGAGACAGTTGACATTTATTGCGACAATGTTGCATATGGTTACCGCAACAAAGTTGAATTTAGCTGGTACAGCGAATCGGTAGTATCCCGAGCGGTATCTCAGAAAAAATCTGGGCAACTTTACGTGGATCCCGGATTATTTTTTGACGATACCCGAGAGATAGACGCGGATAGCGACCGTGAAGAATTATCTGGCGATACACTTGACTTGGCATTTTTCCGTCGCGGCAGCAAAGGCAAGATTGTCGTCGATGGCACGAGCTTAGCGCACCTTGCAATCAATAACCTGGCACGGGCTATCCGTGATTTACTGCGCCATAAACGCGTCGCGGCTCGCCAGCTCAAGACCTTGCTCGTCCGCTGCGATCAATCGGGAAGTTGCGTATGGCAGTTGTATGTTAAAGATCGCTTGCCCGAAATAATTACCGCTAATGAAGCCGCCAAATTACCGGCTCAGGGCGGGGAAATTATCTATTCCGATCCGCGCTCGCCAGCCAGCCGCATCACCGAGCGCTTGGCGCGTTTCGGTAACACCATCTTGACTGATACTATCCTTGGCGTGCCATTCCGCTACGCCTGCGAAGGCTTTTTCCAAGTCAACATCCCGGTTTACGAGCAGGCGCTGCGTGATATGCGGGAGTGGGTGCTACGCGATCGTACTGGCCAACACTCGGGTCGGCAACTCGAGCACCATCAGAAAATAATCCGGGACCCACGTAAAGTTGCCCAGATTTTTTCTGAGGTGCTACTCGCTGCCGATCGACCAACCCTCGACCTCTATGCTGGCGTCGGCACTATTGGTCTGACCATTGGCGACGGCAACGTCACGCTGGTGGAAATCAACGCCGATGCTGTCCGCGAAATGCAGCGCAACATCGCCGAACTTGACCGCACCGACGCCCGCGCTGTCCTCGCTCCCAGCGAACAAGCTCTCGATTATATTACAGGCAAGGAAATCGTCATCGTTGATCCACCGCGCGCCGGCTTGCATCCCGACGTTATTGCGACATTGTTACAACAGCTACCGCCGCGTATCATTTATCTCAGCTGCAATCCTGTTACCCAAGCCCGCGATGTCGCCTTGCTCCAGCAAAGCTACCAAATCGCCTGGCATCGCGGCTACAACTTTTTCCCGCGTACGCCACATATTGAACACTTAATCATTCTTGATAAGAAGCCGTAAAGCTGCTCTTTCTATGCAGAGTTTATCTGGCTAATTCGGATGCAAGGCTAGCTAATTGCTGCTATACTATTAGGTGATGTTTGACAAAGCTATTGACGCTATCAATAACGCGCAGAAAATTGTTGTAGTTCAAGCGGAAAATCCTGACGGTGATAGTATCGGCAGTAGCTTAGCCTTGGAAGAAATTTTGAGTGACCTCGGCAAAAATGTTCAGCTGCACTGTCCAGTTGATACACCGAAATACTTACATTACATTCACGGCTGGGATCGAATAACTAGCGATTTTGACGCGAATGCCGACTTAGCAATTATCGTTGATACTAATGCCGAACTATTAATCGGTAAAAGTTTAAGTATGCCAGGCGTGCGTCATTTTCTTGAGACGCATCCCGTTATAGTGTTGGATCATCACGCAACTGATTCGACGCTGACTTTTGATGCTACTCATGTCACCCAGCCAGTAGTTGCAGCTGGCGAACTGATTTACAATCTAGCGCATACTGCTGGCTGGGTAATTAATCCGCAAGCTGCAGAAAATATGCTGATTGCTATCATGAGTGATAGCCTAGGCTTAACGACACAAAATACCACAGCCGACTCGTTTCGTGTCGCTGGCGAATTAACTGCGCTCGGTGCTAGCAACTCAGCTATTGAGGAACGACGCCGCGAATTTATGAAAAAGTCGCCAGAGATTTTGGCATACAAGGGCCGCTTGATTGAACGTATCGAATATTTGCTCGATGGTAAATTAGCTATAATNCATATCCCGTNGGAAGAAATCCAGAAATATAGCGATCAGTATAATCCGAGCGTTCTAGTGCTTGACGAAATGCGTTTAGTCGAGGGGGTTGAAGTGGCTTGCGCTATCAAAACTTACCCTGACGGTAAATTAACCGGGAAATTACGCAGTAATATGCCAGTGTCAGAGCAGATAGCTGGATATTTCGGCGGCGGCGGGCACGCTTATGCTGCAGGTTTTCGCGTGTATGACGATTATGCAGTGATTGTGCGCGAACTAGTTGAGGCTGCGGATAAGTCTTTACGCGGGTAATTTGTCTGTTCTAAATTAAAAAACCGCTAGCGTATGTAGCGGTTTTTCTAATTCTACTAGTTATAATTATTTAGTAGATGAATTGTCCGAATGCACCTGGTCTTACTGTACGTTTGTTGTAGTTACCAGCGCGGTAATTCCAGCCCATTTCTGAAACAGTATAACTACCGTCATTATTAACCGACTCAACGTAAGCAACATGGCCGTTTGTCACCGCGACAGCTCCAGCGCGCGGGGCGCTACCAGTTGATTTACCGGCAGCTTGAGCGCTGGAAAT
The DNA here is from genome assembly GCF_004138385.1 of Candidatus Nanosynsacchari sp. TM7_ANC_38.39_G1_1. Classification (NCBI taxonomy): domain Bacteria; phylum Candidatus Saccharimonadota; class Candidatus Saccharimonadia; order Saccharimonadales (SeqCode); family Saccharimonadaceae (SeqCode); genus Candidatus Nanosynsacchari; species Candidatus Nanosynsacchari sp. TM7_ANC_38.39_G1_1. The sequence goes on from NZ_PQNZ01000001.1 coordinate 12,263, forward strand.
CCAACCATAACCAGCATTGCCGTATACAGCGACGTCTGGGCGGCGGCTGTGAACGTAATCGGTGCACCACATGCCGTTGCCGACGTAGTAGCTTGACGAGTTAATCGGCTTTGAGCTATACGATCGCGTAGTAACTGTAGAAGTCCGAGCTGATGGCGCCGCTGCGTTAGAGCTGGCGGCTGCTTGTTGCGCTGCAACGATAGCTGACGAGCGGTCTGGCAAGACCTCTTCTGCGCTAGGAATTCGCAGCTTCTGCCCTATGTCAATAGCATTTGGGTTACCGAGCGACTCGTTGGCATCAAAGATACGCGTCCAGGTTGTATTGTATTTTTCGGCAATTGACGCCAAGCTATCGCCTGCAGCTACTATCGCGTAGGTTGGTTGTTCAATTGGTTTTGTCTCGTTAGATTTGTCCTTTAGTGCAGACGATGGTTTTTTGGCTTTATCGTCATCAACTCCGCTAGTTTGCTTTTCGTCGGTTTTTGCTAGCAAGGCTTTCTTGTTTTGGGTAGCTAGCAGCGGTGTCCCCCTTGCGATTGTTAATTTATTTTTATTTTGCTGTGCGAGTAGTAGCGAGCGGCCCGTACTCGTTTCGGCGTAGGCTGGGTGCGTTGCTATTAAGCATATTGCACCAGCGGCGCCGAGTGTCGTCAAGACCCCGTATAAACGCATAATTATCTCCTTGGTTAAATACCCCCACGGATAGGCTAAACTTCAAATACTCGTGGATTTATGTCCTGGCTTATTATTGTTTTAATCGTAATTTTCACAGGACATGAGACCAATCATAGCAAAACGTAGTATTTTGGTCAATAATTTTATAGTGGTAATGCTACACTACCTCTGGAAAATTAGGTGGACTTTCTAGTTATTTTTTGGTATAATCGTAGACGTTTTATTAAATCAATGTTGGGAGACGTCAAGTCGCTTGTACCACAGAAAGGATTAAATATCTGATGGCTAAAAAAGCCGAATTATTAGAAAAAGCTGCCGAGCTTAAGCTTGACGTCAGCGAAAAAAATACTATAGCCGAGATTGAAACGGCAATTGCTGCCGCTGAAAAGCACTCAGTCCGCGAAGCGACAGTTGCCAAAGCCGGTAAGCGCAGCGCCAAAGCTATCGAAGAGGCTGAAGCTAAAGCTGAAAAAGAAGCTCGCAAAGAAGCTGGCGACACTACGCCACAGGGCGACGCTGAAGCGGCTGTCAAAAAAGGTCCAGCGCCAAAAGTTCGTCCGTTGATTGAACGCCGCGGCAAAGCTTACCGCCAGGCTGCCGAAAAAGTTGAAAAAGACAAGGCCTACACGCTCGCCGATGCTATCAAACTTGCTACCGAAACCAATCCGAGCAAATTTGACGCTAGCGTTGAAGTTCACGTTCGTTTAGGTGTCGATCCGCGTCAAGCCGACCAAAATATTCGTTCGACCGTAGTCCTGCCTCACGGTACCGGCAAGACTGTCCGGGTAGCTGTTTTCGCAGCTGACGCTGATGCCGACAAAGCCAAAAAAGCTGGTGCCGATATTGCTGGCGATGAGGCTATTGTCAAACTTCTTGACAAGGGCGCGCTTGATTTTGACGTCTTAATCGCTACGCCAGCCTACATGCCAAAACTCGGTAAGTACGCTCGTTTGCTCGGCCCGAAAGGCTTGATGCCGAACCCGAAGAGTGGTACCGTCTCGACCGACGTCGCCAAAGCTACCGAAGAAGCCAAAGCTGGCAAGGTAGAATATCGTGTCGACAAGCAGGCTGCTATCCATTTAAGTGTTGGTAAGGTTAGCTTCGGCGCTGAAAAATTGCTTGAAAACGCCAATACTTTCTTTGCTAGCTTGCAGGCACAGAAACCGTCCTCTATTAAGGGTGTTTACATTAAATCGGTTGCCGTCGCTACTACGATGGGCCCCGGTATCAAAGTTGATTATCAAGCAAAATAAACTCATATAATTTTAGAGCGAGACCTAGCATCTCGCTCTATTTTTAGAAGGAGGGTAGGAATGAGACAATATCTTGATTTACTTGACCGTATTCTAGCAGAAGGTGTCGAAAAGCATGACCGGACAGGTACTGGTACGCTCAGCATCTTCGGGCATATGATGCGTTTTGATTTGCGCGAAGGCTTTCCACTACTTACCACCAAAAAGCTCTTTACCAAAGGTATCTTCGGCGAGTTGATTTGGTTTTTGCGTGGCGATACCAACGTGCACTGGCTGCAAGAGCGCGGAATTCATATCTGGGACGAGTGGGCTAACGAGAACGGCGATCTCGGTCCAGTTTACGGCGCGCAGTGGCGGGCATGGCCAGCACCTAATGGTGAACATATTGACCAGATTGCTAACGTTATTAATCAACTACGCGCTAGTCCAGACTCACGGCGGCTAATCGTTACCGCTTGGAATCCTGCCGAAGTAGGCAACATGGCTTTACCGCCATGCCACATGCTATTTCAATTCTATACCACACCCGCTGATCCCAATGACTCCGACCAGCGGCGCTGGTTATCGTGCCGGCTTGATCAGCGATCGTGCGATACATTTCTGGGCGTCCCATTCAATATTGCTAGCTATGCATTATTGACTATGATAATTGCACAGCAGGTTGATATGCGGCCGCGTGAATTTGTTTGGATGGGCGGCGATGTTCACTTGTATTTGAATCATCTCGAGCAAGCAAAACTTCAGTTGACGCGCCAACCGCGTCCGCTGCCAACTCTCGATATCACGCCAAAACCATCAATCGATGATTATGACCTTGATGATTTCAGGTTAAAAAACTACAATCCATGGCCAGCTATCAAAGCGCCAATTTCAGTCTAAATATTGCTGCATGGCAAGACTACTTTTCATATATCGCAAATATATAAGGATAAATGTTAGCATTATCAGCAGCATGTGATTCTTCTGATGTTTTACGCCAAGTATCGTCAAGCTCGGGGAAAAATGTATCCGCTGGAAGTTCTGCGTCGACTTCTGTAGCGTATATTCTACTTACCACATTTGATTTGAGTGCGGCCGCGTAAACGGTTGCTCCGCCAATGATGTATATTGTATCTTTGCTTGCCATTTGCAGAGCGCTTTCTAGCGAGCTAGCTGTCGCGATACCATCCAGCTTGGAATGAGTTAATACGATATTCTGGCGATTTGGTAGCGGACGGCCAATAGATTCATAAGTTTTGCGGCCCATAATTACTGTACCGCCAGTGGTTAATTGGCGAAAATGCTGCAAATCTGCTGGCAAACTGCGCCCCCACGGCAGTTTGTTGTCAATGCCAATACCGCGCCGGCGATCGTAGGCGACTACTATGCTGCACTGCTTTTTATGATTGCGTTCCATCAACTTAATCATATCACAGGCTAGTTGTGTAAGCGGTAGCGGTGAATGTATAATGAAAAGACATGAAAACAGATTCGACCGAATTATCATCGCCAACTGGCATTTATAGCGATAGAGAAATTGCAGCAGCACTAGCAGGCGGTCATATCGTTTGCGACCCAGCGCCAGCGCGTATCAATGGTAGCAGTGTTGATGTAACGCTTGGCTATTATTTTTATAGAGCTGGCGCTCAGGGGAAGGAAAGGCTATTTAATCCATTCGACGAAACTGACGTTCGGCGTTACTTTGGCGAATACAAAATTGCCAAACCGTGGCACGAAGTTCGCTGCCGAATTACTGATCAAGGTGTCGCTGGCATTGATAGCATCAAAGGTATTAATGACAATCATCCGGTCATCGTCTTGCGGCCAAACGAGCGAATCCTGGCTCATACTCATGAATTTATTGGCATTCTGCCGCCAGGTACTACTAGTATGCAAGCCCGTAGTACTACTGGACGTATCGGCATCTCGGCTTGCTACTGCGCTGGTTGGGGTGATCCAGGTTATATTAACCGCTGGACTATGGAGGTTCATAATCTCAACGAAAATGAGTACATCGTGCTACCAGTTGGCTACCGTATAGCGCAAATTGTTTTTAGTGCTACCGGACCAGTGGCTACCGAATACGCCAAGGCTTCTGGTAATTATCAAGCTAATATTAGCGCTGATCTTGCTGCTGTTAAAGCTGCTTGGCGGCCGTGTATGCTATTGCCGCGAGCTTATGCTTCGCCGGTAGAATTGCCGCAACCTGTCGCTGGCCTTAGCGAAGGATTATTGTAAAGGCTGGAGATTATGTAATGAGTAGTACTTATATCGTCATTGAAGGTAACGACGGTACAGGCAAGTCAACCCAAGCTGAATTGCTAGCTGATTACTGCTGCCAGCAAGGCCGGGAAGTGATAACCGTAGAGGAGCCTGGCAGCGACGACCCAGGCAAAACTACGCCCATTGCTAGCTACTTGCGCTCGCTAATCAAGAACGGCACTCTAGCCCGTGATCCTGAGATCAACTTAGCACTATTTAGCGCTGCTCGCCACGAACTATGGCAACAAAAAATTGCGCCAGCCTTAAATCGCGGCGCTGTTGTCATTTCGGCGCGTAACTATATTTCAACTTTAGCCTATCAAGGTTATGGCGAGGGAGTTAATACGGATCATATTATGGCAATTACTAAACTTTTTACAGCCGAGCGTTACATGAAGCCAGATTTCATTATTATTTTGACCCTTGATAACGAGAGCGAGCGTAAAAAACGGATTGCTAAGCGCAGCCAAAGTATAGACACTTCAGATACTTTCGAGTCACGCAGCAGTAATTTTCAAAAACGTGTTGATGCCGCTTATCGTACAATTGCTAGCAAATTGCCTTCGTCTCATGTTATAGAATGTTACAGCAATGGTCATTACAAGACAGTCGAGCAAATAAACGTTGAAATTCAATCAATTGTTCAGCAGTTATAATTCAATTATATCCAGCTCTTTCAAAAGATGCTCAAGCTCGTGGAATAGTTTCTCGCCGCCTTCGTCTGACTGGCCGTTGGTTTCATAGCTATCAGGATTCAAGCGGCTCATGCGATCATGGATGTCGTTGAGGACTCCTACGAATAGCTTGCGCGTCTCACGAGCTTCTTCGTCCATTTTTTTCTTTTTAGGATCGTCATCGGGCAGCTCGTAGTAGCCTTCTTTCTTAAGTTTAGTATCAATATATTTGTAAGCAATATGTGCGATGTCGCCAGTTCGCGATCGTTGGCGCTCATCTTTGGTCAAAAACTGAAACTCGATAGGAATATTGATTATTTCGCCAGGTTTATACGGATGTTCTTGTCTTGCGATAAACGTTACTTTTGAAACTTCCATCTTCTTGTATCCCCGTTTTTCGATGTCCGCTTCAGTTTGTTCTTTTATTTGAATTTGCGATTTGTCTATGCCAGCTTCAGCTAAAGTTTGAGTTATAATCTCGACGTAATCGCTAGCGCCCTGGATGTAGATGGCGGATTTTTTGCTAGTTGCCTTTTGCAGCTCGATATTTGGCAGGCCAGAAAGGATTTGCACTATTTCGGCAAAGTTTTTCGCTGATGATTCGATGTCTGGCGAGATATCCATCAGAGCAAATGGATCCATAGGCATCTTGCCGTTGTCGCGATCTGATTTGTCAGCGCACGAGCCGACAGATTTCAAGCGGTAATTGCCAGAGGTTAGGCGACCGCTGGGCAGTTGAGCTGCGAACTCGCCAACTACGGCAGGACATTCTCCGCTATAATCAGGGCCGACTACAAGCGAAACATCGTATTTGTCACCGAAAATATTCTCCAATATACGCCTGACGCCGACTGTCTTTATATTGAATAACATATCTCTTGCTTGCTCTATCGAAGCAAATTTGTTCAACTTTTCGAGGCGGATACGTTTTGCTAGGCCTAGCAGTTTCGAGCCTAAAGCTTCTAGCCCTAATACTTCGCATAGCGGAGCATAGAACGATTCCGCTTCTAAGACATCTTGCAATAGCGCGGACTCTCGGTTGGATACCGGATGTTCTAGGTTATCAATTAATTCGCAGGCTTTAATAATCACAGATTCGATATTTACAGTCTGCAAGAAGTCTTTCATGTATTCCGGATCGATGCGAGCTTCCGATATAGCCCAAGCTTCTCTTGGAACGACACCCTCGTACCTATCGGAAATGACGCTGGTTATATCTTTGCGGCGATTATTCTCATCTGGCAAGCTTGCAGCGGCCTCGTCGGCTAACGTTTTCCGATGTCTGCCGGCCGCTACCTCAATCTCGTCGAAATCTGACAAAATATCCCGCATATAGCGTGCTTTATCATGGGGGATTTTGGGGTCGGTAAAGTATCTTAATAGTGTTAGTCCGGCAGCGTCGCGCGATTCTTGGCTATATTTTCCGTCTGGGTTGCGGAATCGGGATACGATATCATGCAGCATAATTGCATCGCGCGTATCAGGCATAAGATCGCCGGCAAAAGCCTTAACTAACCCATAAACTCTATGAGCATGCTCGATCAGATCAGGACGCTCCCGCGAGGCTGCTCTTAGGTAATTAATAGCTAGGCTGTCAACTAGATCGTCTGAATTATATTTCTCTGGATATTGTTGACTGGAAAAACCCTGCTCGTCAACAGGGTTAAGCGTATTACATTCCCTTGTACAAACACCAGGGCTTGTCTTTGTTCTCACGAATCTCTATTGTATCAGAAACGCATGAATATGTCAAGCATTTGCTATTGTGTAATGCAGTAAAATTTGCTATAATAGATATTAGACATTGCCAGAGACAGCGGCCGCAGGAGTAATTCTGCTTAATATGCCGCCGAGGGAATCAACTTTTCCTGTAGTATAGTCTTTGGCGAGCGCCAAAGTTTTTTGTTGCTCGCCGAATGTCGCCCCTTAACAATACGATCGCATAAATATCAAATAAACCAAAGGAGTATTATCAATGGCAATTTCCAAAGATAAGAAACAAGCTTTGGTTGCAGAGATGAGCGAGTTGTTTGCTAGTGCAAAAGCTATTGCCGTGGCAAAATACCAGGGCACCAGCGTAGCTGAATTGCAAGAGCTGCGCAAAGCTGCTCGCGAAAATGGCGTGGTCGTCAAAGTTGTCAAGAACCGCTTGGTGCGCGTAGCTTTTGCCGCTAGCGAGACGTTCAAAGAGACTGATACTTCTGCGCTGCAAGGCCAGCTAATTTATGCTGTTTCTAGCGACGACGAGGTGATGGCTGCTAAAGTTCTTAACGACTTTGCAAAGACTCATCCTAGCGTTGAGCTAGTCGCTGGATTCAGCGGTGAGGGCTTGGCTCAGAGCGCTGCCGATGTGGTAGCTCTGGCTGGCTTGCCGAGCAAGAATCAGCTTATCGCTGAGGCTGTGGCACAACTGCTCAGTCCGGTACACGACGTTACCAACGCGCTCTCTGGCAATCTGCATGCATTGCTGGACGGTGTGGCAGACAAAGCAACCGCTTAAGCAACCAATCTAATTAAAATTTAACTACAAGGAGAATTACTATGGCAGACCTAAAGAAACTTGCCGAAGAACTGACTAAATTGACAGTTCTCGAAGTAAATGAATTAAAGAATATCCTCAAAGAAGAATACGGCATCGAGCCAGCTGCTGCCGCAGTTGCCGTTGCTGGTCCAGCTGCCGACGCTGGTGCGGCCGCCGCTGATGAAAAGACTGAATTTACCGTCACTTTGAAAGACGCTGGCAGCCAAAAAGTTGCCGTCATCAAAGCCGTCAAGGAACTAACTGGCCTTGGCCTCGGCGAGGCGAAAGCTTTGGTTGACAATGCGCCAAGCCCAATCAAAGAAAAAGTCAGCAAAGACGAAGCCGAAGCTGCCAAGAAAGCTTTGGAAGAAGCTGGCGCTACCGTCGAAGTCGCTTAATCTCGAATATATTTCCAGATTCGCACGATCGTATTGTTTTAGAAAACGCCTCCAAAATCTGGGGGCGTTTTTGTATGCCTGAAGTGGTCGACGATTTTTACAACGACTTTGCGTTCATATCTGTTAAACTTGTGGAAAGATAGCCTAAAGGGTTGACGTGATATCCTGATGCGTTATAATTGGAATGATATTATAAAAACATACAAAGGATTGCGAGACTAGTATGTCAGAATTACCAGAGAAACAAGTCAAGCGGCTCAAGATGCTTATTCAAGACGCCGAGACTAATTTGGCTGCCGCCAAAGAGTTACTAATTAGCATAATGGGCGAAGACGGGCAAGTCGTGATGCCGACTAGCAGCCGCGAGGATGTTTCAGGCAAAGTTATCGAGGGCGTTTTCGACGGCCAGACGATGGTCGGCCCGGATGGCAAAAATTACCCGGTACCGGCTAATTATGCTAGCAAGTCTAAGCTAGTTGAGGGCGATATCCTCAAACTAACTATCGCTGATGATGGCGGTTTCATATACAAGCAAATTGGCCCGGTTGCCCGCAAGCAAGTTATCGGTACGCTTACGCAGCATGACGGCGCTTACTATGTTGAAGCGCAGGGCAAAGAATATCGGATTTTGCTGGCGAGCGTGACCTATTTCCGTATCAATGTTGGCGATCAGGTTACTATCATTGTGCCAGAAGACAATCCTGATGCTACCTGGGCGGCAGTTGAAGCAGCTCTATAATCTATAAGTTTGGATCGTCACAAATAGGGGTATTAATGCATGATTTAGGCGAGGGAACTTTTCTTTTCACGCGGGTCAGCTACGATCCTAATAGTAACTTGCCGTATTTGCGCGTCATGGATGATGGCGGTAAGTTCTGGCGTATGCAGCCGCAAGGCGAATTTACTCTATCATTTGATACTAGCACCAAAAAATGTATTGGTTGGTACGATTTGGCAGCTAAGCAATGCCATCGCTGTCCTGGCGACCGCCAGCTTGATGATAAATACGAGCAATGTCCAGAGTGCCAGCAAAAGACTGGCTTCAATCCAGCATTCTACAATACTACCAATATCAGCCAACAGCAGGCTGAGCTGAATCAGCAGCCGCATATCTTATACTTAGCTTATTTCTCGCCAGAGGTGATAAAGGTTGGCATTTCTTATGCTGAACGCAAACTAGCGCGATTGTTAGAACAAGGTGCCCGCAATGCTGCTATCCTTGAAGTATTTCCTAGCGCTAACATCGCTCGCCAATACGAAGCGAAGATCGCCCGGCTGCCAGGTCTTTGCGAGAGTGTGCAGCTGCGCAAGAAAGCAACAATTCTAGCAAATGAGCATTACGATCCGACGCTAGCCGAGCAGAAATTACATCAAACAATCCAGCGGATCGCAGAGCAGTTAGGCGTTAAGTTTGATAACAGCGAGTTCTTGGATTTATCGCCATACATGCTAACTATCGAACCAAAAAGCGATGATCTAACGGAAATAATCGAGCCAAAAATCGCTGGACGCTTCGCAGGGTTAATTGGCGGTATGCTAATTATGCAGCAAAATAGCCGCTTTATTTTCTTACCAATCAAAAAATATATCGGATACGATATGACCATTAGCCGTACTGTTGAGCAGCTAGATTTGGCGCCAGTTCAAGCTTCGCTATTTTAATCGCTGATTCTGCGCTATAATATAACAAATGGGTAAGGCTTTATATCGGAAATATCGCAGCCGGTCGCTGAGCGAGATTGTCGGGCAGCCGCATATTACGGCGATTTTAGAGCGGGCAATTGCTAACGGAACGACGGCGCATGCTTATTTATTGACAGGGCCGCGCGGCGTTGGTAAAACGTCGATTGCGCGGATTCTGGCGCACGAAATTAATCGCTTGCCATACCGCGATGAATCAACTCATCTCGACATTATCGAGATTGATGCAGCCAGCAATAATTCAGTTGAAGATATCCGTGATTTGCGCGAGAAGGTTCAGATTGCGCCCGTTAGCGCTCCCAAAAAAATCTATATTATTGACGAGGTTCACATGCTGAGCAAATCAGCGTTCAATGCACTGCTCAAAACGCTTGAAGAACCGCCCGAGCACGCCGTGTTTATCCTAGCAACCACTGACGCCGATAAATTGCCAGCTACGATTCTTAGCCGTGTTCAGCGCTTCAATTTCCGGACAATTAGCCAAGACGAAGTTGCCGCGCATCTGCGTACCATTGCTGATGCCGAGCAGATTTCTATCGACGACGACGCCCTGCAGCTAATTGCTCGCTATGGGCAGGGAAGCTTCCGCGATAGTATTAGCCTGCTAGATCAAATGCGAAATTTAAGCAGCGAGAAAATCACTGCCGCTATGGTCGAAGATTCGCTAGGCTTAGCAAGTACGGCTGAAATTCGACAGCTGCTAGAGGCTTATTGCGCGGGTGATTTACAAACTATCGCCGATACCTTGCGCGCACTTGAACATAGAGGCGTGCCAGCCAATGCTATCAGCGAGCAATTACTGCACGAAATCCGCAGCGACATCATCAATAAATCTAATTGCTTGCCGCTGGCCGACAAATTATTATCAAACCAGAAAACCGCTTGGCCGTATGTCAAATTGCTGATAGCACTCAGTTCCAATGCAGATGTTTCTAATTCTGATGTTTCTGCGGCGTCAACGCCAGCGCAGCCAGAATCAGCGCAACCAATGACTGTGAATGAACCAGCACCCGTTTACGCGCCGCAGCCAGCTAGCGATACTCCGCAAAAAAAGAAGAAAAATGTCCAGCCAAATCAAACAGCTAATTTTGACTGGTCAAAATTTCTCGAGGCTGTTCACGCAAAATCCACTGGCGCTTATAGTTATCTCGCGAAAAGCGGTTACGAATTAGACGATCAGCAGTTAACGATTTTTGCTGGTAAGAAATTTGCTAAAAATCAAATCGAAAAGTCGCTGCCAGTGCTTGCTGGCGCTCTACAGGCACAAAAGCTTGACCGTGAAATTATCGTCAGCGCTAAGCCAAAACCGCCAAAAGATAGCCAAACCGCCGCTATTCTTGATATTATGGGCGGAGGAGAAGAGGTGAATTTGTAATGGCCAAGCAAAAAGAAGTCGCTGCCAAAATACCGCCGCAGAGTATCGACGCCGAGATGAGCTTGCTCGGAGCAATTTTGATTGACGACGACGTGCTAGCAGATGTCAGCGAGACAGTAAAACCGCAGGATTTTTACGACAAACGGCACCAGCTGATTTTTAAAAGTATGATGCATTTGTACGAGCAGCATAAGCCAGTCGATCTCTTGACTTTAACCGAGGAACTCAAGAAGACGGATAATTTCGAGACAATTGGTGGCTCGACGTACTTAACCGAGTTAACCAACTACGTGCCTACAGCTGCTCATGCTACTAGTTATGCCGAAATTGTTGCTCAGAAAGCTGTCCGCCGGCGCCTAATCAAAGCTAGCGGCGAAATCAGCGAGTTAGGATTTGACGAAGAAATTCCAACCCAGGAAATCCTCGAAAAAGCCGAAGCCGAGCTATTCAACGTCTCTGACCAAACGATTAAACAAGATCTAGTCAGTATCGAAGCTATCCTCGACGAGAGTTTTTCGCGCATCGAAGAGTTGCACCGCAATAAAGGTCAGCTGCGCGGTATCCGCACCGGCTATCAAGATCTCGATAATATGACTGCCGGCTTGCAGCGCAGTGACCTATTTATATTGGCAGCCCGGCCAGCTATGGGTAAGACGACGTTTGTCACTAACTTGGCATACAATGTGGCGACTATTGCTAAACTGCCAGTGTTGTTCTTTAGCCTCGAGATGAGCAAGCAGCAGCTAATCGACCGCATGCTGGCCGATGCTGCTGGTGTTGATAGCTGGAATATTCGTACTGGTAATCTCAGCGACGACGACTTTGCAAAGATCAGTGAAGCTATGGGCGAAATGGCTGAAGCGCCGATTTATATTGATGACACGCCAGCACTCAGCGTTCTCGGTATGCGCACCAAAGCCCGCCGAATCGCGCATAATCAAACGCTCGGGTTAATCATCGTCGACTATCTACAGTTGATGCAGGCGAACGGTAATTACAACGGCAATCGCGTCCAAGAAGTTAGCGAAATTAGCCGCGGCTTGAAGGTTATCGCTCGCGAGTTGAATGTACCAGTGATAGCGCTTAGCCAGCTTAGTCGGTCAGTTGAGAACCGTACGCCACCAATTCCGCAGCTGGCTGACCTGCGCGAGTCGGGAAGTATCGAACAAGATGCTGATATTGTTACGTTTATTTATCGCCCTGGCTATTACGAACCAGACAACCCAGATGTCGCCAATATCACCGACTTAATCATTGCCAAACACCGTAATGGCCCGGTTGGCAAAGTTCAATTATACTTCCACCCAGAGCGCCTGCGTTTCATGTCGCTCGATAAGCGCCACGAATAATCTCTCGCGTGATATAATCATAATTAGTATGCGTAAACCTGCGGACTATACTTTATATAAATATCGCTATATTTTGAGTTATTTTTGCATCGCCGTACTTTTGGTGGCAGTGCTATGGATCGGCGTATTGTATACTCCTGGCGGTTTGCGCGAGCAAGAAATCAAATCTGTCAGCCAGGCTAGTATGTTGTCGCGCCAAACTCTTGAGCCGTCGATGGTGGTAAATCTACCGTATTATCTACTGCAGCGGCTATCAATTTTTGTGTTTGGTGTCAGCGAATTTTCGATTAAACTGCCGTCAATTGCGCTCGGCACCTTGACGATGCTAGGTATTTTTATGTTGATTCGCGCTTGGTTCAAGCCCAACGTTGCTGTCATTTCGACGATTGTATTGGCAACTTCGACACATTTTCTATTCCAAGCGCAAGATGGTACGCCCAGTATTACCTTTAGCACTGTTGCAGTCTGGCTGATGGTTGCGGGCATGTATGTAACGCGCGGCAAGCATTTTCATACATTCTGGAAAGTGCTTGGTGGCGTGTTGATGAGCGTCGCGCTTTATCTGCCGATGGGTGTATACCTGGACTTAATTATAATTATCGTGGCTTTAGTTCATCCGCATATCCGAGCGATTATCAAGCGGCTGCCCAAGAAAAAACTACTCATTGCACTGCTGGTCGGCTTGGCTGCGATGGCGCCTCTAGTTTATGCCTTAATATTAGAGCCAAAAGGCATTGGTAAAATACTACTCGGTTTACCGCCAGACTTCGCTCATATCAAAACTAATGCGCTGCTTTCGAGCCTTAGCTTGTTTGGTTTTGCTGCTACCGATAGCGCTGCTGACGGTCTGCTGAGGCCAGCTTATGCTATGCCGTTGGCGGCTATTGCTTTACTAGGTTTTTGCCGACTGGCAGCCACGCATTATACAGCGCGTAGCTATGTTACTATCTTGATGAGTTTGGTTATGGTGCCGCTCGCCTTGCTTAATTATAACAATCAGTATGCAGTATTTGTTCTAATGGTGATTGCAGTTGCCACTGGCTTTGATTTCTTGATTCGCTACTGGTATCGGCTATTTCCTTGCAATCCGTATGCTCGCGTTGCGGGTTTGCTGCCATTGAGTGTGTTAGTTAGCGGATTGATTTATATTAGCGTTAATCAATATTTTAACGGGTATACGTACAATCCGGCTGTTGTTCGCGCCTACAACAGTGATCTATCGCTAGTTAATGCCCAATTGCAGCGTCAAAAAAATATGACACTCTTGGCTGATGCGGACGAGGCGCCTATTTATAATCTAGCTGCTCACTACAATAAATCCTTAACGGTTGCTACCGAGCTTAATCCCGAAGCAACCCAAGCTGTGGCGACACGCGCCGCCCGCCGCAAGATTCCGAAAGAATGGCAGCTAGAGAGTATTATAACTAACGCTCGTGCTCAAAATGGCGACCGGCTCTATGTCTACAAAAAATTGCCGTAATAAGTTATAATTGGTAGAGTTAATTTCTGAAGAAGGGGAGTCAAAATGGCCTTGAATCAAATGAAAATGTTGAATGATTTGCGCAAAGCGCAGAAAGCTTTAGCCAAAGAAATCGTCGAGGTTGAGGCGGGCGACGGTGCAGTCATTGTCCAAATCACCGGCGAGCTCAAGATCAAGTCAATTAAAATTAATCCAGAGTACGTTGATCTGGATGATATCCACCAGCTTGAACACTGGATCGAGATTGCTATCCGTGACGGTATGGCTAAAGCGCAGGAAATTGCTGCCGAAAAGATGAAACCGCTGATGGGCGGGCTAGGAAGTCTCGGATTATAAACTAATGGCTCTATTGCCAAGCGCGCTTGAGCGTGTTATTGAGGAGTTGGGTCATTTGCCAGGCGTTGGGCCGCGGACGGCTGAGCGCTATGCTTATTTCTTGCTAAAAAACGATTCTCGCACTACCGAAGCGCTAGCGAATGCCTTGCGGCAGTTGCATGCTCAGGTCAGAAGTTGCCCGAAAACTTTCGCGCTAATTGATGCTGACCAGGAAATCTCGCCACTATATAACGATCCGAAACGCGATCGCCAGCTAGTTGCCGTTGTTGAAGAGCCGCTAGATATAGTGGCGTTAGAACGCACCGGGCAATTTCATGGCACTTATCACGTATTGGGCGGAACGATTTCGCCGATTGACGGCGTCGGCCCAGAGCAGCTTCATATACCTGAGCTACTGCAGCGATTGCGCGACGATAACGTCGAGGAGGTTATTATCGCTACCAACGCTAGCGTCGAGGGCGAATCAACGGCGCTATTCATCCAGCGCCAAATCAAGGAATCGCACCTGGTTACCAAGGTCTCGCGTTTAGCTCGCGGCATTCCTGTGGGCGTCGATCTAGAGTATGCCGATCAAATTACCCTCGGGCACGCGCTGGAAGGGCGGCGGTTTTTGTAAAAAAAGAAAATAGCCCGCCGAAAACGTGCTCAAGCCGGAAACTGGATTTCAATCCAGCAGACGCTAAAATGTGCGTCTCGAACCGAATTGAACAGTTTCCAGCGAGCTATTTTCAGCGGGCCCCTCTATCGCTTCTCACCGTCCTGCTTGCGCCAGTAGCGCGTCAGCAGGTTGTGCGTAAGAAGTCCATAGGGGACCGACAGGGTAGCCACCAGAGCGAAGCACAGTGCGTCTGATTTGACGACGCTGCGCAGTACCGCCCCGATCACGATGCCGATCGCTATCGGCATCGTGTTTATCAGGTAGCTACCAACGACGGGCCTTCCCCGGTCTCCCACTTTTTTTCACCTCCTCTCGAAGCGTGCTCAAAGCAAAGGACGACTCTTCGCCCTTTTGAGAACTTTGAGCGAAAAGTTAATATAAATATATCAATATTAGGACAAAAAGTCAAATTTTCCGTAAAATTACAACCATGTTTTGTAATAGCCAATGTTCAGATGGACAGCTTGGTGTTAAATCGATTGGATAAGCTGCCGATAGATGTCGTAAGTCTGGTTAATCCGCGTTATTGACACTGACTCGTCGACTGTATGCGCTTGGTCGAAATCGCCAGGACCGTAGATGACCGTCTCTGCGCCAATGGCCTGGAAGAAGGCTTGATCGGTGCCGCCGTAGCTGACTGCTGTCTCAGCTTCTGGTAGCAGGCGCTGCATGGTTTTCAAGATTTTGGCGTTCGTATCGCATAAAGCAGACGGCACAGGCGTAGCGGGATGCCGCCATGTGCAATCGTAGCGAGCAGCTATCTCGTCAACCCACTTCTCAAAGTCTGCGTCCAGGGGCGGCGTGGTACGGATATCGACCATCACAGAGCTGACACCAGCTGTTTTGTTGTTAGAGTATGACCCTGCAGGTTCAACGCGCGTTGGCGTGAAGCTAGGAGCACCCAAAATATCGTGGCTATAGGCGGCATGAAGCTGCTCGCGAATCTCTGGCAAGTTATTCAGGAACGACACGACGGCTGGCAGCGAACTATCGTAATAAGCGCTCTCTTGCGAGGCGTGGCTTGATGTGCACTCAAAGATAAATTCAACAAACTTGTTGCCGCGATGTCCGATTTCAATTCGATTATCCGTCGGTTCGGCGATGGCGCAGCTAACTTCTTCGTACTGTGTGTTTTTTGAAAAATACTTAGCAAAATCAGCTGACCCAGCACCATCAACCTCTTCGCTAGCAACGGTGACGCACCACACATCAAGGTCGTCACGACGTTCGTTTGCGTATTCGGCGGCGGCTATCATTTGTAGAGCGACGCCAGCTTTCATGTCAGTGGCGCCCAGACCATACAGCTGACCGTTCGTAACGTATGGTTGCCACGGACTCTGCCGCCAAGCTGACTCATCGCCAGGAGAAACCGTATCAACATGCCCGCACAAAATGAGCGCACGCTTTGCTGTCTGTCCTTTGGCACGGATTAACCCGGCGGTAAAGCGCTCATCAGTAATAACTTCGTCAAAATTAGCTGATCGCATCCACGATGCAACGAAATCTAAAGCTTCTGCCTCGTTGCCCGATACTGACGGTATGGCAATGAGCTGCTTAGCTAATTCAACTAGATCTAGTTGGTTTTGGTCGGCGTGTTCCATACCACTACAGTATCACAACAGCTGTAGTTTTTGCCACTTGTTTTGCCATAGAGAGGGCAATCTTTGCATAATTCCAATGCCTCTGGGGGCACTTCGTCTGTTGATTCTATTTCATGTCCATTGAGCCGTTTAGCGATGGGCAGGCTATCTGAATTACAAAAAGCATATGGTGTTATTCCTTCATCTTGTATTGCTTGAACAATTCTCCCAAATAATATAGTTCCGACACCGTGGCCGCGCAGACTATCGTCGACTTTGAGCGATCCAACTTCAGACATTAGACGGGCGCCATGCTTGATTGGTTCCATCGCTCCAACGTACCCGACTACATTGTTTGTGATAAAGTTAGCATCTATAACATCTTTGGTTTCAGGCAGCCGCAAGGCTACGATATCAGTATATTTACCGGCAATATCTGCATCAGATACAGGCAGCATCTGTTTATCGCCTGGGCTGCGGCGGTTGACGAAATTAGCAATCGCTTTTATAGCAGTGGACGCCTCATCGTCGCCTAAGTGCGAAGTTAGCTCACCTAGCGGTATAATTAACAGTTCAATTTCCGCTTCTTCTGACTTTGGGGCGGTGGTGATTACTTCAGCCATATCTTTATATTATAGCATAAATACTATAAAAATACAAGGGCAGCTAATGTGCTAGTGGCGGCAATGAGATATAATAAATGCTATGAATAATAAGCAAACTCCTGAACTTAATAAAGTTAAACTATTGGTCCGTGAATTACTAGGCAGCGACACCTCAGGTCACGCCGATGATCATGTCGAGCGAGTGGCGCTGCTGGCAGAGCGTTTTGCTAGCGAATGCAGCGAGCCAGTGGATTTGCAAGAAGTGCTGCTGACGGCTTGGCTGCATGACGTCGACGACTATAAACTAGTCGGTAAGGCGCAGGCAGAGAAATTAACGAACGCAGTAAATATTATGACAGAAGCAAAGGTGGCTGAAGATTTGCGCCGAGCGGTATTGGAAAATGTTGCGGCGATTGGTTATAGCAAACGGCTGAACGGCAAGCAACCACAGCGGCTGGCTGGGCAGCTGGTGTCTGACGCTGACATGTGCGACGCTATTGGCGCGGTCGGTATTGAACGGGCGCTGGTCTATGCTTGCCATCATGGCGGGCGGATTTTTGATCCCGCGGTTTGGCCGAATGTTAATCTGGCGGCGCACGAATATAATGCTGACGGCAATACGCATGATACCGACGGCTTTATCAATCATTTCTTTGAAAAGCTGCTGAAACTGAAGGGCTTGATGCTGACCGAGCCAGGACGAATAGAGGCAAAAAACCGTCAGCAGATTATGGTTGATTTCTTACGTCATTATTTCCGCGAGAAGAATGCGCCGGAGTGGAGCGAATTTTTGGAAGAATACTTACGCCGTTGATAGGCCGCTGAAGTGCTTTCTTGTTTATTTCAATTCTCTGCCTGGAAAGCTGGTGCTCAAAATTTTTAAGCCAGTGTCGACAACCAATTGGCAGGCTTGCTGTTGCGAGAGGGGCGCTAGGTGCTTGTTTTCGCCGCTTGGATGGAGCGAATGGCCAGCTTTTGGTATGATGATAGCTCGTTGTCTAGCCTCGTGCAATCCGTGCAGTTGCCAGCTTCGCCTCCAGCTGCTAACAATTAACGGAGTACTAGTATTCCAGTCTCTTTCTGCTGCAATTACTGCCGCGCGGCCAATTTCGACTGATTGACGTAGTTTCTCTTCTAGATCGCGAGTTTCTTGGATATTGTGAAAGTACTCCCGAGGAATAGGAAGCCATTCGTGGCGTAGAACGCTGAAATCACCTATCTTGCCGTCTGGAAATGTCGGACATTGCATCTCTGTGTCATTATGGCGTCGTCGTTTTCTAGAATTTGGCAGTTGAATTACTTCGCCGGGGTTTGGTAATGGGGGTGAAAAAGTTACAAGTGCTGTGTTTATGTTTTCTTCTGTCATGGACAATAATGCTTGATGGGCGGCGATCGTACCCATACATTGGGCTATTAGTAATACAGAGCCTTCTTTGCCTCTGTCAGATACGTTATCCATTATTTCTTTTGTTCTGAAGGAGAGCGAACGCGAGAACTAGTCGTGTCATCGGTGACACCGTGAACATCGTGAGGATTAATATCATAGTTTGATAGAGTATGATTAATGTAATTAAAGGCAACTGAGCCTCTTACCAAGTCCGCCTACGCAAAAAGCTGTTATGGGTTGTTTTAGACCATCCATCGTTTCGCTTGCTATCATATCATACATTGCATATTTGTCAAATTCATAAGCTGGCTTGTCATTGTGTTAATATTGGAATATGAAGCAGGCGATAATTGTTCACGGTAAGCCGTCCAAACAATCGTATTTCAATCCAAATCTACCGAGCGCCAGTAACTCGATTTGGCTTCCATGGCTGCAACAGCAGCTGCTAATTTGCGGTATTGACACTCAGACGCCCGAGATGCCTGAATCATGGCGACCAGATTACTCACTGTGGCGACAGACTTTTGAAAAGTATGATGTAAATTCAGAAACTATATTGGTTGGCCATAGTTGTGGCGGGGGTTTTCTAATTCAATGGATGAGTGAGAATCCGCAAATTTGTGCAGGCGACGTTTATCTTGTTGCGCCAGCTTTTGGCGATAAGTTTAACCCTGAAGCTCCATATGATGAGCCGCTTCGTGGCGGTTTTTTTGATTTTGAGATTGACGAGGCGCTACTTGATCGCGTACGTAGTCTAACTATATTTTACTCTGACAATGACTCGGTGCGAGTTGATACTGCAATAAAAATTCTAAAAAAATCTTTCCCGTCTGCCTGTTATCGATTATTTCCGAGGTATGGGCATTTTTGTGGTAAGCGCGACATGGCCGACGATACTTTTCCTGAGTTGTTTGAGATAATATTGCGTAATAGAAAATAATTATTGAAGAGGGCTTTGACTGACATTATTAGCAGCTTGATTACTTGATATAAGATATAATAGTACTTGTGAATAAGCAGTTGCAGCAAAAGCTCAAAACTCTACCGCGCAGCCCTGGTGTTTATTTTCATAAGTCGGCGAGCGGCGATATCATCTATATCGGCAAAGCAGCGGTGTTAAAAAACCGCGTGCGCCAGTATTTTCAGAGCGGCAAAGATTTTGATGCCAAAACTCGGGCGCTAGTCGCCGAAATTTATGATACCGATTGGATCGAAACCGAGAGCGAGATTGACGCGCTATTTCTAGAAAGCGAGATGATCAAGCGTTATATGCCGCGCTACAATATTTTACTGCGCGATGATAAATCGCAAACTTTTGTGCGAATTGATATGAAAAGCGAATGGCCGACGGTGACTTTTACGCGTAGCCCTGCTGATGACGGTGCGACCTACATTGGTCCTTTTTATAGCGGTCTGCCAGTCAAGAAGGCGCTGCGTTATTTGCGCAAAATTTTTCCTTATTATATCAAGCCGCCTAAACGCGAACACGCTAATTTAGAAGAGCAAATCGGTTTGGCGCCTAGCCTTGATATGACCAGCCACGAGTACAAGAAATCTTTGCGTAAGCTGATCAAATATATCGAGGGCGGGCGCGTCAAAATCGCGCAAGAAATTGAACGCGACATGAAACGAGCGGCGCGCAACCAAGAATTCGAGACAGCGGCGCAACTTCGCAATAAATTGACATATTTGCGCGAGCTGCAGCGGCGAATTATGTTCGGCGATCGCGAGTTCATTAATATTTCGAAAGATCGGGCACTATCGCAGTTAGCTGAGCTATTGAGTTTGCCAGCGCCGCCAGCGAGGATTGAGGGCTATGATATCTCACATATGAGCGGCACCAACGTTGTAGCCAGCATGGTAGTCTTCACCAATGGCGCGAGCGACCGGACACATTATCGTAAGTTCAAGATGCACGTGCAGCGTAACGACGACACTGCTAATATGCGCGAGACTATCAGGCGGCGCTTTAGCGAGAAAAATCGTAAAGATTGGGGGATGCCGGATTTGCTGTTGATTGATGGTGGTAAGGGGCAGCTTGGTGCGGTACTCGACGAATTAGACAGGCTAGGCGTTACGGTGCCAGTAATTGGCATAGCGAAGCGCGAAGAAGAAATCGTTGTCGCCAAGAATCGTTCGCATATTAATGATGATGATGCGCTGCTTGGCCAGTTGATGAAAGAGCCGCGCCTCGGTATTAGCGTGCTGGATTCTGGTGATTTTTACTTAATTAATTTGCATGCTGGGCAGCAAAATGCTGGTTCGCACTCGCGAAATCTGCGCGGCAGCGATACTATGAGTGAATATGATGATGTCGTAAAGCTATTTCAACGTATTCGTGACGAGGCGCACCGTTTTGCCGTCAGTTATCATACAACGCTCAAGCGCAAAGGCGCCACAAAAAGCGAGCTTGACGACATTCCTGGTGTAGGTCCGGCAACGCGGCACAAATTACTGCGGCGCTTTGGCAGTATGCGGGCAGTTAGGCGAGCTAGCCAAACGGAAATTTGCGATGCTATCGGGCAAGCGCTAGGAACTCGCGTCTATGAGGCTTTTTGCTACCAGGGTGGCGATATGCCACAACTATGAAAAATACGGCTGATGCGGTATACTGTAGCAGTATGAGTAAACAATTTATAGCTTTTATTCTCCGGTGGATACTGAACTCGCTGGGAATTTGGGTAGCGGTGCGGATTTTTGGCACGGGTTATAGCAATGCTCAAATCGATTCTAGTTTGGTGGCGTTTTTCGGCGCCGGGCTGATTTTTTCAATTATCAATGCGACACTTAAGCCGATTGTGATGATTTTGTCGTTACCGATGATTTTGGTGACGCTTGGTTTTTTCACGATAGTTGTTAACGGTTTTTTGGTTTGGCTATCATTGATGCTGGCGCCAGGCTTGCAAATGACGTTCTTGAATTCGATTTTTGCAGGCTTGATATTAAGTTTGGTAAACTATGTAGTAAGTAGTGTTCTGGAGCTTAGTTATCACGACGAACGAGAGGAGAAATCATAAAATGGACGTAACGCTAACTTTGCAAATTGTTATGGTAGTATCGGCGGTGCTGATGATAATTTCGGTTCTGCTGCAGCAGCGCGGGGCTAGCCTGGGCGCTGGATTTGGCGGTTCTGGCGAATTGTATACGACGCGGCGCGGTCTCGATAAAAACCTGTTTGAAGTGACGATTTTCTTGGCTGTAGCGTTTGTGATGTCGATTGTGGCACTGTTGGTTCTGCCGAACTTATAGATAAATCAAGGGTGGATATAAATGAGTAAAGCAAGTAAAGGCAAACTGAGGCTGGGCTACAAGCGGCTAGCGCTGAGAGTCAAGCATGCCGAAGGCGCCACGCAGCGCCATGCTAGCCGCTTTATTCTGCGGCGTATTGAAAATGTCCGCTTAGTGATGACCGAGATTATGATTTGGCTGGCTGCTATAGCCTTGTTGATAGCTGGCTTGGGTATTCAGTATTCCTGGAATTCGCAAGGTAGCAAGAAGGATGGCGCTAAATCTGGCGGCGTGTATGTCGAGGGAGTGATTGGCAATATTAGCACGCTTAATCCTTTGCTAGCGGCTAGCGAGCCTGAACAGGCGGTATCACGGCTGTTATTTTCGTCTCTGTATAATTACGATGTTACCGGAGCGTTGCATACTGACTTGGCCGAATCAATGACGGTAAAAGATGACAAAGTCTATACAATCAAGCTGCGCAATGCCGTCTGGCACGATGGTAAAAAGTTGACTGCCGAGGACGTTGTATATACAATTAATCTGATCAAAAACCCGCAAGTGCGTTCGCCTTTGCGAGTTAATTGGCTAGACATTTCGGCGCGGGCGATTGACGATTCAACGGTAGAGTTTATGCTACCAGCGGTGTATGCCGGGTTTTCGCATGCCTTGACTTTTCCAGTAATACCGAAGCATATTTTGCAAAGTGTTAGTCCGTCGTCAATGCGCGAAGCTGATTTTAGCAGCAACCCAGTCGGCAGCGGACCATTTGCGGTTAAACGAGTTCAAACTAGCGAGTCAACTAGCTCTACCGACGTGGTGCGGATGGAACCGAATACTAAATATTACGGAGCAGTTTCGACTTTGTCGCGCCTGGAGCTGCGAGCTTACGGCAATGAGTCGCTGTTAGTTAAAGCTGTAAATAGCGGCGAGGTTTCGGCAGCCTCGGGCTTGTCTTTGTCGGCTGCTGATAACATTAAATCTAAACAGTACTCGACTAAACATTGGCTTCTCAACAAAGGCGTCTATCTTTTGATGAATAATCGCAGTCAAACACTTCAAGATGCTAGAGTTCGCCGGGCTTTACGCTACGCTACTGATACTTCATCAATTCGCGCAACTGTCGGCGACAATGTGGCGCGGCTGGACACGCCGATTTTGCAAAGTCAGATTGCGCAAAAACTGCCGGCAGCGCCAGATTATAGTTTAGATAAGGCCAAAGCGTTGCTCAAAGAAGCAGGCTGGACTTATAACCAAGGCCAATGGAAAGGCAAGGACGGCCGGCCGCTAGCGGTTGCTGTGACAACTTCGTCTGGACGCGATGAATACAAGAAAATAGTCGATGCGCTTAAGCAGCAGTGGTCAAAGCTTGGCGTTGATGTCCAGCTGCGCGAAATCGATACCAGCTCGACAACTACTAGCTTCGTGCAAAGCGTGTTGCAGCCGCGCGACTACGATGCTTTGTTGTATGAATTGGAGCTTGGCGCTGATCCAGACGTTTTTGCCTACTGGCATTCGTCGCAGGCTAGCGCTTCTGGTTACAATTTTGCTAATTATTCTAATCGAACAGTTGACAACGATCTGGTTGGCGGGCGTTCGCGCACTAATTCAGCTCTGCGGGCAGCTAAGTATATTCAGTTTGTTAATCAATGGCTGAACGATGCGCCAGCAATTGGTTTGTATCAATCTGTAGGCAGCTACGTTTTGAACAATGGCGCGTCGATTGTTGAGCCGCGCGGTTCTCTAAATACCATGAACGATCGCTACGCTGACGTAACGACGTGGTCTACGGGTAGGGCTTCTGTTTACAAAACGCCGTGAGGTTAGTATAATTATAATCACGCCAATTAAAGCACTATGCACTGGTGGCGGAATTGGTAGACGCGCTAGCTTGAGGGGCTAGTGGCCATTGTGGCCGTGGAAGTTCAAGTCTTCTTCAGTGCACCAAATATACATCATGAAATCGTTGCTCTGCCAGCGATTTTTTCATAGTTAATGTTCAAAGAGTAACTGTAGTTTGGTATAATAAAGCAGACGGCGCGTTGGCGGAGCGGTTACGCAGAGGTCTGCAAAACCTTTTAGACGAGTTCGACTCTCGTACGTGCCTCCATAAAATTACAAGCGCGAGTGGCGGAATTGGTAGACGCGAGAGACTTAAAATCTCTTGACCAAAAGTCGTGCGGGTTCGATTCCCGCCTTGCGCACCATAGCTTATTTATGAAACAGCAAAAGAAACATAATACTCCGAAGCATTACGGTAGCGCATTTCTTGATTGGCTTACCGAGAAGTGGTATTTGGCGTGCTATCGCAATGTGCGTTTCCTGCAGCGGCGGCCGCATCGCAGCTTTCGGCGGACGCGGCGGCGAGATTATCGCCGCAGTTTGCGTTTGCCTGGATATATTGCTTTTACTCACTATGTCAATCGCGTGTTGTGGAGGAATAAAGGCTTGTTCTTATCCATGATAATCTTGTATGCGCTGATAATAATTTTTCTAGGAATTATTACTAGCCAGTCAACTTATGATTCAATTGGCAAGCTAGTGTCCGAGTCGCTGGGCAAGATTTTCGACGGCGGCGTGGGACAGTTGCTAAATGCTGGTATGCTGACATTTTCGTCGCTGGCGATTGACACGACGTCGCTGCGGGCTGAACAGGGAGTTATGCTGGCGCTGCTTGTGTTGATGACTTGGCTAACGGCGGTGTGGTTGCTGCGCGAAATTCTACTTGGGCTTAAGCCAAAATTACGCGACGGCTTGTACAACGCAACTGCACCGTTGATATCGACGTCGGTAGTGTTGCTGATATTACTAATTCAACTATCGCCAGTTGGTATTATGGCGCTGGCGTATTCGGCGTTGGTATCGGTGCATATATTAACAGAAGGTTTCGGTATGATGTTATTCGGTCTGCTGGCGGCAAGTGTATTAACACTTGTACTCTATTGGGTGACCAGTACGATTATTGCGCTAGTCGTGGTGGCTTTGCCTGGTATGTATCCGCTGCGGGCAATCCAGGCTGCTAGCGACTTGGTGGTTGGCCGGCGACTAAGGATTATGCTCAGGATAGTTTGGGCGTTTGTCTATAGCTCGGTGATATGGTGCGTTGTGATGGTGTCGTTGGTATTGCTAGAACGCGGATTATCGTCAAAGCTGAAGTGGCTCGAATCGGTACCAATCGTGCCGTTTGCTGGCGCGTTTATGATGGCGCTGTTGTTTGTCTGGCTGGCAGCGTATATTTATCTGCTTTATAGAAAGGTGGTAGCAGATGACGCGAAGCCGGCTTGAAGAAATTAAAAAACTGCTCAATCAATACAGCTACGAATATTACGCGCTTGACCAGCCAAGCGTCAGCGATGCGGTGTACGACAGCTTGATGATAGAACTAAAGAGCATTGAAGCAGCGCATCCAGAGTGGATTACGCCAGACAGTCCAACGCAGCGGGTTGGCAACAAGCTGCTTGAAGGTTTTAAAAAAGTTCGTCACGAGCGGCGAATGGTTAGTCTGAACGACGTGTTTGATAAGAATGAAATCGAAGCGTGGATTGAGCGTACTGATAAATTGATGCCGGGACATAAGCATGAATTTTTTACCGATATCAAGATGGATGGCCTGGCGTGCGCGTTGATTTATATTGATGGCGTGTTGACGCAGGCGGTGACGCGCGGTGATAGTTTTATCGGCGAGGATGTGACGAACAATGTGCGGACTATAAAAAATGTACCGTTGCGGCTGCATGAGGCGCCAGGCTTTGAACAATTTTTGCGCGGGCGGACAGAAATTCGCGGCGAGATTGTGATGTTGAAGCGCGACTTTGCGGAGCTTAACGAAAAGCAAAAAGCCTTGGGGCAGCCAGAATTTGCGAATCCGCGTAATTTAGCAGCGGGAACGATTCGCCAGCTTGATCCGTCTTTGGTGGCGGCGCGGCCGCTGCATTTTCGTGGCTATGATGTGCTGCGTGATAACGACGCTGAAGTGCCGACCAATAGCTTTGCTTACGAGGCGCTGACTGCTCTGGGAATTACTCGTAATCAGCAGGCGAGCGTTTTTACTACTTTAGCTGATGTGATGAATTTCGTTAACGAATGGGATGATAAGCGGCACGATTTGCCGTTTAATACTGATGGTTTAGTGATTAAGATTAATGATCGCGCACTGTATGAAAGCCTCGGGCTGGTCGGGAAAAATCCGCGTGGCGCCGTGGCCTACAAGTATGCTGCTGAGCAGGCTACAACCATCGTCCGCGATATCGTCATTTCCATCGGTCGAACGGGTGCAGCTACGCCAGTAGCGGTTTTTGACCCGGTGGTGGTGGCAGGTACGACGGTGCAGCATGCTAGCCTGCATAACGCTGACGAAATTGCCCGGCTGGATGTGCGCCGCGGCGATACGGTGGTGATTTTCAAGGCGGGCGATATCATCCCGCAGGTTGAGAGTGTTTTGAAAGAATTGCGGCCAGCAGATTCCAAGCCAATTGATTACCTGGCAGAATTGGCGCGCCAATATCCGGAGCTAGAATTTGTGCGGCCAGCAGGCGAGGCGGTCTACCGCGTCAAAGGATTGACCGGTCCGCTGATTTTGAAGCGGGCATTGGCACATTTTGCCTCCAAAGGTGCACTGGATATTGATACGCTGGGCGAGAAAAATGTCGAGGTGTTGGTCGAGGCTGAGCTAGTTAACGATTTGGCGGATATTTACCGGTTGACGAAAGATGATTTGCTGCAGCTGGAGCGCTTTGCTGAGATTTCCGCGCAAAAGCTCATTGATGCCATTGCTGCTAAGAAACAACCAGTGTTGGAGCGGTTTTTGTTTGGCCTTGGCATTCGGCATGTTGGTACGCAGACGGCGATTGATCTCGCAAACCACTTTGAGAGCCTTGAGGCTATGTCTCGCGCGACTATTGATGAGCTGCGCGAAGTGGATGGTGTGGGTGAAATTGTTGCTGAATCAATCGTGGCGTGGTTTGCTGATGAAGATAATGTGACGCTGCTCGAAAAATTTGCTGACTTGGGCGTTGCGCCGCAGTTCAATAAAAAATCTGGCCGCTTGGTCGGGCAAAGTTTCGTGATCACCGGTACACTGCAATCTATGGGGCGCGACGCTGCTGCCGATAATATTCGCGAGCTGGGCGGCACATTCCAAACTGCTGTCGCAAAAGATACAACATATTTGGTAGCTGGCGGTAAAGTCGGCGCCAGTAAANTGAAAAAAGCCGAGCAATACGGCACGAAAATTATTAATGAACAAGAACTTCTACAAATTATAAAAGAATAGAAGGGTGGTGATGGTCCGATTTTATTTACAAAAATTAGTTCGCGACAAAGTCGTGAAAAAGTGTCTGGATGACGAGGAAGTTTTACACACGGAGTACCGAAAGCTAGGCAAACAAGAATTTCGCCGCGAGCTGCTTCGTAAGGTTCAATATAGGCTAAAGGTATTAGATTACTATCACAACAAAGCTAATAGGAATGTTAGCCTCACGGCTAGATATTTTGGTGTGTCTCGAACATATGTATACAAATGGATAAAAAGATATAACCGATGGGATTTAGCCGCGCTAGAAAGCAGAAGCCGAAGACCAAAACGCGTACGTACGGTTCAGTACGATACGCATGCGGTAAATACCATCCGGAAGATTAGGCAGGAATATCCCAGCTTCTCTGCAGTGAAAGTATCTGTTATTTTGCTGAGAGATTACGCCATAAAGCTTTCCTCGGCTACGGTGGGCAGAATTATTCGGAGGTTTAACCTTTTCTTTTCCAAGGCAATTACTCTGCGCAAAAACTTATCTAAAGCCGCCGCCAAAGGCTGGCAGACGCGTAAAGCGAAAGAGCGCTTGCGGCATTATCTCAAACCGGATCGTCCCCGGCATATCATTGAATTCGATATGAAACACATCAAGAATGGCGGCGTTAACCAGTATGCTCTTTGCGCTATAGATACTTACACCAAAGAAGCGCTTATTCACATCAGCTCCTCTTGCACGGCGCGGCAAGCCAGCATTGCCATGCAGAAAGTACTTGATCGCTTCGGCACTAACATCACCATAGTCTGCGATAACGGCAGCGAAAACTTTGGCGCAACCTTTGATCTATTGGCAAATAGCAATGTCCGCCAGATATTCGCTAGGCCTAATACGCCAAAGGATAAGCCTCACATTGAAAACTTCATTGGCAAATACCAGAAAGAATGCCTTAACGAATCCGACAATAGGCAATACAGCGTCAAAGAACGCCAGCTGGAAGCAGACAAGTGGCTAAGCGACTGGCATTTCTACAGACCTCATCAGGCGCTTAACTACCTAACCCCAGCTGAATACTGTGATACAATTGGCATAACTGTTCTACAAAGAGACTTATTTGTACGCGATGTGGTGAGTTAGGACAAGCATATAGACACAGGGCTAGGTTTCTGCTACAATAACTGGCGTTGAGGCCTTATCGTCTAGCGGTTAGGACACCAGGTTCTCATCCTGGCAACCCGGGTTCGATTC
>NZ_PQNZ01000010.1:0-19307 GCF_004138385.1 Candidatus Nanosynsacchari sp. TM7_ANC_38.39_G1_1
GATGGCGTCATCGTCCCTTAAAATCAGGGACGATGACAACTAACCGCTGCCCCGGCGCGAGATTTTCCCCAATTTCTCGCGCCGGGGCGGCCCGCCTCGCTTATCACTTTCCCTTGATTGATTTTATCAAAAACACCCGGTTAGTTAGCCGGGTGTTTTGCTGGCTCGAATTTCGTTCGAAAATCTACTCGGTCACGGCGATGATACCCTCTAGCGCGTAGGCGGTATCCTGCCAGCGCTCCACCGCGATGCAGTCGATGCCGAGATTTTTGACTGGGAAGTCGTTGCCGCCTTCTTCTATTTTGTCGCCGAAAAACAAGATTTCTTCTTTACTAGCGCCTGTGGCTTCCATCAACTTTTTCATGCCGTAGGCTTTATCGACGCCGATTTTGGTGATGTCGACGCTGGTGGTGCCGCCCAGGCGTACTTCGAACTCTGGCAATTTGGCGGCAACGTCGTCGCGCATTTGTTTGCGGACTACTTTGTTGGCTTCCGCCCAAGCGTATTTTTTCTCGGGTGAGGCCTGCTGGCCTAGCGCCGAGTACGTCACTTGGCTCAAGCGGTCTTCGATAATCTCACCGTCGGGATTTGCTTCCCACAAATCAAATTTGCGCGCCGATTCCTCCAAAACTTGAGTGATTTTCTGCTTTTGCTCGTCGGTGAAATCTTCTTTATAATGCGTTTGCCACTCGTTCGCATCGACGTTAAATGTATAATAACGCGTGCCGCATGTCGGCATCATGTGGAAGCGCGCCAGCAATTCCGGCGAAACATTCATCTGGTCGATGACCTGCTTTTGGAATTGCTCAAATTTGCCGCCAGAAATGACGCAAACTTGATAATTTTCCAGCAATTTAGCGAGCAAACCCGCCATGCGCGGCGAAATCGCCGATTTACTAACCGCTAGCGTGTCGTCCAAGTCAAAACCGATAATTTTCTTCATGATTTCCTCCTATTCCAATTATTTTACCAGCAAAAAGTCGTTCTTGCCCTTTTTGATTAAGCTAGTCTCGGTCAGCGGCATATCGCCGGCAATCTTCGCACCGTTGACGCTAATCGCGTTATTCTGGATCAGCCGGCGCGCTTCGCCGTTGCTAGAGCATAAGCCAGCAGCGACCAACGCCGCCACAACCGTCGTCTCGAGGTCAACCGTCGGGATTTCGTTAGCTAAAGCGTTCAAATCGTCGCTGTTAAGCGCCGCAATATCGCCGCCGCCAAACAACGCAGCCGTTACCCGCTCGACGCTCTCGCGGCGCTGGCGGCCGTGCACCAAGTCGGTGACCTCGCGCGCTAAGGTTTTCTGCAAGGCGCGCTCGCCTGGATTGGCTCGATGATTGTCGATCAGCGCCTCAACGGTTTCGCGGTCGAGCAGCGTGTAGATTTTGATGAGGTCCTCGCTGGTTTCGTCGTCGCAGTTGAGCCAGAATTGATAGAACTTGTACGGACTGGTCATCTCGGGGTCGAGCCAGATAGCGCCGCCCTCAGACTTGCCGAATTTGACGCCAGTTTGCTTGTTGATAACTAGCGGCGCGGTCAAAACGTGCGCTTCACTGCTCTCGAGCTTGCGAATCAGCGACACGCCAATGATGCTATTGCCCCACTGGTCGGCGCCAGCTAGCTGCAAAGTGGCGCCTTTTTCGCGGTACAAGTGTAAAAAGTCATACCCTTGAATCAACCCGTAGCTAAATTCGCCGTAGCTGATGCCAGCGCCACCCTCGCCGATACGCTGCTGCACGAATTCGCGGTCGAGCAGCTGCGTCATGCTGATATGTTTGCCGATTTTGTGCAAGAAATCAATGTAATTAATCTGCGAGAACCAGTCGGCATTATCAACAATTTCAAAATCCTGGCCGCGGAAAACTTGGCGGAATTGCGCCTCCAGACCTTCAACATTGCGCGCCACTGTTTCGGCATTGCGCAGGTCGCGCTCTTGCTTTTTGCCGTCTGGATCGCCAATCATGCCGGTGGCGCCGCCGACTAGCAGCAGCGGTTTGTAGCCGTGGTCGATAAAATGCCGGCACAACATCATCGCTGCCAAGTTGCCGATAGTCATACTCGGCGCGCTAGGGTCAACGCCAAAATAGAACGTTCGCGGCTCGTTTATATCTTTGACATCAGCGAACGTCGTCTGGTTGATGAGTCCGCGCCACGTTAGTTCTTCTGCTAGCGTCATCTGAAACCTTTCTTTATTTAATAGTGAGATAGTAACATATTTGCAAATTATCAGCAAAAGCACTAGCCGTCGTGATGCGAACAGTGCTATAATGGTGGAAATATTGCTTATGGGAAGAGTGAAAGTGGGAAACAAGAAACGAAAAGTAGCTGGCGGCGTCAGCGCTTATGCTAATTTAGCCAATAAACGCCGAGTCAAGAAAGACGCGCGAGCGCGCAAAAAAGCCGAATATCTGGCAACTTTGCCGAAGCATCCAGTCAAGCGCTTACTATACCGCTTGCATCCGAAACGCCTAGCCAAATACTGGTTTAGCCGCGACGGCGCAATTATGGCGCTGAAGGTTGTCGGCATCGCTTTGCTGCTAATCGTCATCGGCATAGCTTCGCTATTCGCCTATTTCCGCAAAGATCTCGACAAAATCAACCCTGACACCCTGGCACAGCGCGTCAAAACAACAGTCACCAAATATTACGACCGCAACGACAAGCTGCTCTGGGAAGACAAAGGCACTGGCGATTATACGTTAGTCGTCGACGCCAAAACTATCTCACCATGCATGGGCAAAGCCACTATAGCCATCGAGGACAAAGATTTTTATAAGCACGGCGGCATCAGCGCTAGCGGTATTGCTCGCGCCTTTATCAGCAACTCGCAGGGCAACGCCGTGCAGGGCGGCTCGACGCTAACGCAGCAGCTAGTCAAGAAAGTGTTCTTTACTAAGGACGAAGCTATGCAGCGGGGCTTGTCGGGTATTCCGCGCAAAATCAAAGAGATGATTCTAGCCATCGAGGTCGAGCGAATGTACAGCAAAGACCAAATCCTCGGCTTGTACCTCAACGAATCGCCGTACGGCGGCCGGCGCAACGGCGTCGAATCGGCCGCGCAAACTTATTTCGGCAAATCATCCAGAGATTTAACCTTACCAGAATGCTCGCTACTAGCCGCTATCCCGAACAACCCGTCGCTTTACAACCCGTACAATACTTACGGCCGCAAAGCGCTTGTCGAACGCCAGCACAAAGTACTCGACGACATGGTGTCGATGAATTACATATCCAAACAAGAGGCAGCGGCAGCCAAGAAAGTCGATATCATGGACACTATCAAGCCGCTGGCCGACCAATACGCCAACGTCAAGGCGCCGCACTTCGTCCAAATGGTCAAGAAACAGCTAGAGGAAGAGCTCGGCAAGACTATCGTCGGCGAAGGCGGTTTATTGGTCAAGACGACGCTCGACCTCGACGCGCAAACAACCCTAGAAACCAATATAGCCAAATTATTTAACGGCGAGATTACCGATGGCAACTGCGGTTATCGCAACTGCTCGCAGTTTGCTGGCTTCTCAAACGGCGCAGCCGCTATCGAAGATACCAAGACTGGCCAGCTTATCGCCCTAGTCGGTAGCCGCGACTTTAATTACGCTGGCTTCGGGCAGGACAATGCGGCCACCGCTTTCATTCAGCCGGGTTCGTCGATCAAGCCGCTTGTTTACGCCCGCTTATTTAGCAACCAAGGCGGCAATAACGCCAATTACGGCAGCGGCTCGATTCTAGCAGATTCCAAGACAACTTTCCCGGGCAATTATAGTCCGAACAACGCCGACAACAAATTCCAAGGCAATATTACCCTGCGCCAAGCATTGGCCCGCTCTCGCAATATTCCGGCCATCAAAGCTATGGCCATCAACGAGAAGAATAACAGTGGCAGCACCTGGTCGCTAATCCGCTCCGCCGGCGATTTGCAGTACTGCACGCAAGGCGCCGACGCGCAAGCTGGTCTATCGAGCGCTATCGGCGGCTGCGGCACGCGCTTGGTTGACCACGTTAACGCTTTCGCAACGCTAGGACGAATGGGCACTTATAAACCGCAGACGACTATCCTGAAAGTCGCCAACAGCAATGGACAAACCCTCAAACAGTACAAAGAATCTAGCAAGCAAGTCATCGACCAGCAAGCAGCTTACATCGTTAGCGACATCCTTGGCGACGGCAAGGCGCGCGCTGGATTGGCGGGCCGCGACTACCTAGTCAACCTCGGCCGCGCCGGCGTCAAGGCAGCTGTCAAGACTGGTACCAGCAACAGCGAGATTAATGGCAAGGTTAGCGCTAAAGATATCTGGGCTGCCGGCTACACGCCGAACCTATCGATGGCGGTGTGGCTAGGCAATTCTGACACCTCGCCGCTGCGCAATGGCAACTCGCTGATTCCAGCCATGTTCTTCGATCGTACGATGGCCGATATCTCCAAGATGTATGCCGACCAAGGCAAGCTGAAGTTAAGCGACTGGTATACTGCGCCGAGCGGCATCCAGACAATCAAGGGCGAGATTTATCCGTCATATTACAACAAGGCCAGCGCTGCTACTAATGCCAAGATGACTTTCGACCGCGTCTCGAAAAAGAAGGCTACGTCCTGTACTCCCGAAGCTGCCAAGATTGAAATCGATGTCATGAAAATGGCTGATCCAATCACCAGAAAAGAGATAGTCACGCCTAACGACTCTAGCTACGATGCCGAGAAAGAGGATGACGCACACAAGTGCGACGATCCGAAGCCGAATGTTACGTTAACGGTGACTAGCGGCGGCGTATCCATCGTCTATACCAGCGGCCGTTACAAACTGCAAAACATCGAATTATTATCTGGCAGCACCGTTGTCGCCAGCAAGCAAGTCGACAGCAGCGGCATCTGGAATATTCATAAAGGCAACCTGTCAGCAGCCAGTAGCGGCACGCTAACCGCCAAAATTACCGACATTGGCTACTACACGGCGACTAGTAGCGCCAGCTACAATCCAAACAGTAGCAGCGATGACGACGATTAAATCCGCTTCGTATCGCAGTAGTTTGCCGCTAATACCCAGCAAAATAGCACGCTTCTAGCAGCGTGCTATTTGTATATCGCGCTGGCGATTTTATTGGTTATTGACTAGATCGATCAAGTCGCTCTCGTGGTCGGGGCGGCGGCGAGCACTCTGGCGCCGGGTTGCTGAGGCAGCTGGCTTCGGCTGCGGTTTTGTTTTCGGCGAATTAGCTTTTTTGCTGGCTGGTTTAGCTTGAATTTTGGTTTCGCCTGATGCCTTTGCCTTGACCAAATCACGGTTGCTAGCACTGCCAGCTGACGATTGGCCGCGGGCGCGACTGGCAGGACGCTGCTTAGCAATAGTAGTGCTTTTTGCGGGAGTTTTCGATGCTGCTGCGGCTGCGATTTTTGCCGTTTTTTGAGTTTTGCCCGCAGCTTTGGCGGTCGATTTGAGGGGTTTGCCAACAGTCTCTATTTTCTTAGCAAAGATCATCCGGCCGGCTGCGGTCTGCAAATTACGGATAATTTCGACATTTAGCGTCTGACCTATCTGAGCGCTCGCCTGCTCGACGACAACCATTGTGCCGTCTGGTAGGTAGCCCACGCCCTGATGCGCGTCCTGCCCCTTCTGAATAAGCTCTAACGTAATTTTCTCGCCGGGTAGATGCTCCATCCGGATACTCTGCGCTAATTCGTTAAGGTTTAGCACTTCGGTACCCTCGACGGCGGCAACCTTGTTTAGATTATAATCTAGCGTCATGATCACTGCGCCGTGCTGCTTAGCTAGCTTGAGTAGGCGGTCGTCGACACCTTCGCGAGCGTGGCTGCCGTCTTGCAGCAATTCGACGTTGACGCGCTCCATAGCTTGCAACTCGGTGACTACATCAAGCCCATAGCGAGCACGAGCACGTTTATCAGCATCGGCGTGGTCAGCTAGAAACTGCAGCTCGCCGATAACCGAGCGTGGAATCACCAGCGTACCGCCGATAAAGCCAGTTTGCGCTACCGGTACAATTCGCCCGTCCATCAGCACCGAGGTATCTACCAAGATAGCCCGATCTTTTGATTTGATGGAGTTTTTGGGCAGGCGCGCTAATAAGTACGACACCTCGCCCAAAATAAGCAGCGTTACCGCCAATAATATTAAGTCTTTGGTTTGCATATTTTCCTTTCTTTTTGCTTTGATTGACTATTGACTACTTGAGATAGCCGATCAAAGCTTGGCGTAAATCTTTGACGCCTTTTACAAATGAATTCTTTTTGCCAGAGGTTGCCGGTGCGATCGCTCGAGTGAAGCCGAGTTTTTCGGCTTCGTTCAGGCGCTTATCGGCGCCTTGTGCCGAGCGAATCTCGCCGCCTAAGCCCACTTCGCCGAATACCACCAGGCCATCGTCGAGTTTGCGCCCAGCCGCCGCGCTAGCAATCGCCATCGCTACCGCCAAATCTGCTGCCCGGTCGGCCAGTTTCAGACCGCCAACCACATTCACATAAATATCTTTATCGGATAAATTCAATTTGGTGCGCTTCTCTAGCACCGCGATGAGCAGATTGAGGCGGTTGAGATCGAAACCGCTGGCTGTCCTCTTAGGATACCCGAAATTAGTCGAGTTGACAAGAGCTTGGATCTCAACGAGAATCGGACGGTTGCCTTCAAGCGTCGCCAATACCACCGAACCATCAGCATTTTGGCGCTCGGCTAACAGCGCGGCTGACGGATTTTCGACGACCCGCAAACCCTTATCGTTCATCTCAAAAATTGCCGCTTCGCTAGTCGAGCCGTAGCGATTCTTGACGGCGCGCACCACTTTGAAGCCGCCGTAACGGTCGCCTTCGAATTGCAAGACCACATCGACTAGGTGCTCGAGAACTTTCGGCCCAGCGATCGAGCCCTCCTTGGTGACGTGGCCCACTAAAATTACCGCTGCACCCGAAGCTTTTGCTGCCCGGATAATGACATTACTCGAGTTGGTAATCTGGCTAACGGTACCTGGCGCGCTGGCGATTTCCTCGAGACTAAGCGTTTGGATACTGTCGATAATTACCAATTTATATCGGCCGCTGCGAATTGTTGCAGCAATGTCGTCAGCGCTAGTGCTAGCGACAAACTGCAGGTCATCGCCAGAGGTCGCACCGAGACGCGTAGCGCGGAGCTTAACCTGAGAAGCGCTTTCCTCGCCGCTGACGTAAAGTACGGCATACTGCTCGGAAACGTGTGCCGCTACCTGCATCAACAACGTAGATTTACCGATACCCGGCTGCCCCGCTAACAGCATTACACCTGCCGGCAGAATCCCGCCGCCTAGCACTGCGTCGAGGTCGGCAATACCAGTCGGCAAGCGTTTTACTGAATCCTCGGCAGCGATTGAACGCATCGACTGCGGCTTTAGGATTTTACCGTGCGAATGGCTGCGCGCTACCGCCGAAGCGCCCTTGGTTTCGATTATCTGTTCGACGAGCGTGTTCCACTCGCCGCAATTCTCGCACTTGCCAGTCCATTTCGGATAGCTGGCGCCGCAATTTTGGCAGACGAAATTACTGCGCGCTTTGGCCACCATTTACTCCGGCTGGCGCGGCTACGCCGTTGATGCTTTGATTGAGCTGATCGGCTTTAACGGCTAAGCTTTTGAGAGTTGCCACATCGTCATTGTAAGCTTTAATCCGCGAATTGAGCGAACCCTGCCGAGCATTGATAGCACTAATTCGCCGCTGCAGCGCCGACCGCGCCACTGTGAAATCAGCTTGCGAACTAAACTCGCCGCTCCTAGCCCGTTCATTAAAACTATTAATATCAGCGTTAATTTGCGATAAGTCGGACTGATAAGTTTCGACATCTTGTTTGATTTGCTTAGCGGCTGACTGCAACTTAGATTGCAGCGCTTCAGCCCGGGTATTAACTCGAGTAAATACTGCCGTGTAAGCTTGGTTTTTGGCGACAATTGACGCTCGATCAGTGAAATAACGCGCATAATATTGTTCAAGGTCGGAGTCGAGCTCGCCAATCGTGGTACCGATAATCGAATGTAGCTCATCTAGCTCGGCGCCTGGCTCGGCCTCGCGATAGTATTCCATGGCTTTGGCAATTTCCGGTTCATTTTTGACCTTTTGATAAGCCTTTTTGATCATAGCGTCGACTCGCGGCCGCTCGAAGATATTCAGCCGTGCATACTGGGCGTGTAGCAATTCGTGCGCTGCCGTTACTTCTTTGGCGCCAGCTAATTCGGCATTTTCGACGTCAAAAAGATAAATCTTATCGCCATAGTAGCAGCCCAAGATGGCTGCGGTACGTTCGGTACTTTTGCAATGAGCATTGAACTGATCGCTAGTCTCAATAGCTGGCTGAGTTGCTCGGAAAGTGCGCTGTGCTGTCGGCGTCAACTTAATTGAGCCTTCAACCGCGGCAACAGCTGCAGGCGGCGTGAAAGTCGACGCTCGATAAGTATCAAAGGCTGTCTGCCCGTAGAAAAAACCGCCAGCAGCAATACTTATCACTGCCATCAAAGCGATGATTTTCGAGACAATACTACGTCTGGCTGTCGGTTTCGCTGCGCCGTTCAATCGCTATCGCTCCTTTCTTGATCCCTACTTCTAGGATATCACCTTTAGCATAGGCGCCGTCAAGTACTTGCTCAGCAATAGCATGCTCAATCTCGTCCTCGATGACGCGGCGCAGCGGACGGGCGCCGTATTTAATACCGTAACCCTTGTCGATAAGGAATTTTTTGGCACTAGGTTTAATCGTAAGGGCTAAGCTTTTGCGCACCAAACGCTGGCGCAGCTCGCCGATCAGCAGGTCGAAGATCTTGCCGACCTCGGCGCGAGTCAACGCTCGGAAAGTGATAATCCCGTCAAAGCGATTAATCAACTCGGGGCGCATAAATTTATCGAGAGCATCGCGAGCAAATTTAGCGTTGCGACGGTGCAAATCGTCAATTTCGCTGCCTTTGTCGCGGCTAGAGTGAAAGCCGAGTTCCGACTCTTTGGTCATTTTGTCGGCGCCGAGATTGCTAGTCAAGATGATAATCGTATTACGAAAGCTAACTTCGCGCCCCTTAGCATCAGTCATTGTCCCGTCTTCCAGTAGCTGCAGCAGCAGGTTGAACACATCTGGATGCGCCTTTTCAATTTCGTCAAAAAGCACCACGCTGTACGGCTGGCGGCGAACTTTGTCAGTCAATTTACCGCCGTCCTCGTAACCAACATAACCAGCTGGCGCCCCGAGCAGGCGCGACGTATTATGCCTCTCGCCGAACTCGCTCATGTCGATTTTGATAAGCGCTTCTTCGCTACCGAAAACTTCTCGCGCCAGCACCTTAGCTAATTGCGTTTTGCCGACACCAGTAGGTCCCATGAAGACGAAACTGCCAATCGGTCGCTGGCTGCTAGCCACACCGCTGCGGCTGCGGCGAATCGCCCGCGCTACCTTACCGATAGCCTCGCGCTGGCCAATGACGTACTTGCCGAGATGCTTTTCGAGCTGGCGCAGCAACTTCGCTTCGCTAGTCTGGACTTTTTCGACTGGAATGTTGGTCATCACAGCGATGGCATGCGCCACATCATCATCGGTTAATTGGATAGCGCGGCGGCCTTTTTGGGCAGCAACTTCTGTCTCGAGTTTTTTACTAATCTGGCTAATACGCTGTTTATACATGGCAGCTCGCTGGTAATCTTCGTGCAAAACAGCGTCCTCCATGCGCTCATTGAGGTGCTTGAGCTCTTTGAGATATTCGCGCTCGCGGCTCGGGCGGTGGCCCCGCTTGACACGAACTCGGGCAGCCGCCTCGTCGAGCACGTCAATCGCTTTATCGGGCATGAAACGGTCGCTGACGTAGCGGTCGCTCATGTACACTGCCGATTCGATCACTTCGTCGGTAATTTTGACGCCATGATGCTTTTCATAATAATTTTTAAGACCTTTCAAAATAGCGATTGTCTGCGCCATAGTTGGCTCTTTGACGACGATCGTCTGAAAACGCCGTTCTAGCGCCGTGTCTTTCTCGATATGCTTGCGATATTCATCGAGAGTCGTCGCGCCAATCATGTGCAGCTCGCCGCGCGCCAACGCCGGCTTGAGGATATTGGCCGCATCCATCGAACCTTCCGAGGCGCCAGCGCCAACCAGCAGGTGCAATTCATCAATAAAAAGAATAATGTTGCCTTGTTTTTTGACTTCAGCAATTACCTTTTTTAGCCGATCCTCAAATTCGCCACGATATTTAGTACCGGCAATCATCGCCGCCATGTCTAACATAACCACGCGGCGATCTAATAGATGGCCCGGTACGTCCTCGCGGACGATCCGCTGCGCCAGCCCCTCAACGATAGCGGTTTTGCCAACGCCTGGGTCGCCAATCAACACTGGATTATTCTTGGTGCGGCGGCTAAGGATAGTGATCATTCGCTCCAGCTCTTTGTCGCGGCCAATCATCGGGTCAAGCTCGCCGTTGGCCGCTCGTGTTGTCAAATCCACGCCAAAGGCGCTAAGCGCCCCGCCGCGCGTGTTGCCGCGGCGCCGCGGCTCGGTAGCAATATCGCCATGTTCGCCGCGATTCTCTTCAAACGACTTCTCGAGTTCGCTGATTATCATATCGACGTTGATACCCATT
The DNA here is from genome assembly GCF_004138385.1 of Candidatus Nanosynsacchari sp. TM7_ANC_38.39_G1_1. Classification (NCBI taxonomy): domain Bacteria; phylum Candidatus Saccharimonadota; class Candidatus Saccharimonadia; order Saccharimonadales (SeqCode); family Saccharimonadaceae (SeqCode); genus Candidatus Nanosynsacchari; species Candidatus Nanosynsacchari sp. TM7_ANC_38.39_G1_1. The sequence continues at coordinate 10,579 of NZ_PQNZ01000010.1, forward strand.
TCGCGCAGCAGCGCTGTCGCTCGAGCATTACCTTGTCGCAGGACGCTGTACAATATATGCTCTGTACCGAGATAATCATGGCCGTACTCGCGCGCTGCTTCCCATGCCATGCGCAATGTCAACAAAGCCGTCTCGCTAAGGCCCACCATACCTGTACTAGTAACCACCCGCGACGGTTTGATATCTAGGATCATTTCAGCTTGCTGCAAGGTCACGCCAGCGTCAGTCAATACTTGCGCCGCCGAGCTCGACCCTTGCGCCAAAACGCCGAGCAGCAAGTGCTCCGTCCCAATGTAATTACTACCGTTACCGCGAGCAATTGCGTCAGCATGCTGGACGCTAGCGCGCGCATTGTCGGTCAATCGCGAAATAAAATCTGCAAAATCTTCTGGCATCATCAGTTCTCCGTTCTGAGCGTATTGCCCATTACAGCCAATTATACATAACAAATTAGCACTCGTCAAGGCAGAGTGCTAATTTGCAAAAAGCGGCTGCGGGTTTTAGTCTTGATTTTCGATAGCGCTAAACAAATCTTCCTCGACGTTCTTGCGCGGTTTTTTCTCGGCTGATTTCGGCGCTGTGGTCTCGATGTTCAATTCGTAGCCAGTCAGGCGGCTCGCCAAACGCACATTTTGCCCGCCGCGGCCGATAGCGATTGATTGCTGGTCTTCAGTAACATAAACATTGGCGGTTTTTTTGTCCTTATCAATCTCGACTTTAACAATCTCAGCCGGGCTAAGAGCGTTGCGAATATACGTGTCTATATTATCATCATAAGTAACGATATCGATTTTCTCTTGCTCGCCGATTTCGCTCATCACCGCATTGACGCGCGCGCCGTGACCGCCGACGAACGTTCCGACCGGGTCAACGCCTGGCACCGTGCTAGCAACCGCAAGTTTGGTGCGGCGGCCAGCTTCGCGGGCGATGCCTTTGATCTCGACAGCGCCAGTTTCCATCTCGGGTACTTCTTGGCGGAAGAGATATTCGATAAAGTCCTCGCTGCCGCGACTGAGGATCAGCTGCGGGCCGCGGCCTTCGCGTTCGATGTCTTTGATTAATACTTTGATCCGCGAGCCAATTTTGTAAAACTCGCCCTGAATCTGCTCACTCTGCGGGATAATACCAGTGGCCTTGCCTAGCTCGACACGCACCACGCGCGGCTCGACGCGCTGCACCATACCGGTAACGACCGTGCCGATTTTGTCTTCGAACTCTGCCAGAACAACTTCGCGCTCGGCTTCGCGCAAGCGCTGCATGACGACCTGCTTGGCAGTCTGGGCGGCCACTCGGCCAAAGGACTTAACTTCATGAGCTTCCTCGATAGTGTCCCCTAACTGAGCATCTGGCTTCTCTGCCCGAGCATCCGCCAAGCTGATTTCGGTGGCCGGATTAACAACATCCTCGACGACTTCGCGCTGGACAAACACCTTGGCGGTGCCGTCATTGATATTAAGTTCGGCGCGCACATTTTGCTCGCGCTCGCCGTTATCGCGGCGCCAGGCAGCAGCGATCGCCTGCTCGATTACGTTTAATACGGTTTCTTCAGGCAACGCCTTTTCATCAGCAATCGCCCGCACCGCTAGCGTCAACTGCTTGATATTCAAATCTTCCATATAATTCCTTTCTTTTAGTTCCAATACGAAAACAACCGACCTGCCGGCCGGATGAGTACGAATTTAATATAGCACGCGGAAGCTGGCGTCGTCAAGCCTAGGATTAGCGATAACGCATCAGTGCTATACTAAGAATAATGCAGCTTTCTAATTTTCATTATGATATTCCTGACGAGCTAATCGCAGCGACGCCGCCAGCAGTGCGCGGTACTTCGCGCCTGCTAGTACTTGATCGTCAAACAGGCACAATCACCGATCGCTACTATCCTGACGTGGTCGACTATTTGCAAGTGGGCGATGTACTGGTCATCAACGACACTAAAGTCATCAAGGCACGCTTAATCACGCGTAAACCGAGCGGCGGCGAGCGCGAACTTGTTCTAGTCGAACAGCACGGCGCACACGACGACTGGTTCCGCCACAAGGTTATTTATCGGCGAAAGTTAATCGCTGGCGATGTCCTGACAATTGGCGATGACACTTTAATGGTCGAGAAGATTATCGGCAATGGTATCGCACTAATTCGTAGCGAGCGAAACTTGTTGGATATTGCCGCTGAGCACGGCACCGTACCTTTACCACCCTATCTGGGACGTGACGCTACCGCAGCGGATAACGAGCGCTACCAAACGGTTTTCGCTCGCGAGGCAGGCTCAGTGGCAGCACCAACAGCTAGCCTCAATATGACCGAAAGCACACTGCGACAATTACGCGATAAAGGTGTCAATGTCGTGTACGCTACGTTACATGTCGGCCTGGGTACTTTTTTACCTATCCGCGTCGATGATGTCGCGCAGCACAAAATGCATCAAGAATATTTCTCGATCCCAACCGCCACTGCCGCGGCTATCCAATCCGCCAAACAATCCGGCCATCGCGTTATCGCTCTCGGTACGACAATCACGCGTACCCTAGAATATGCCCACCAACAAATTTTGAGCCAGCCGCCACATGCTATCTCGGGCGAAGCTGATATTTTTATCTATCCCGGCTATAAGTTTAAAACGATCGATGCGCTATTAACTAACTTCCATATGCCTGAAAGTACGGTACTCATGTTGACGGCAGCTTTTGCTGGCTGGGATAAGCTAAAGCCTGCTTATCAGCACGCCGTTTGCGAAAAATATAAATTCTTTAGTTATGGCGACAGTATGCTAATTATCACACAGTAGGACGAGTGCGCTCATGCTATACTAGAAAAGATGCAAAAAGCTATCACTTTTAAAATTACCCATCGCCTCCCCGGCACCTTAGCGCGCGCTGGTACGATTGAAACGCCACACGGCACGATTCAAACGCCAGCTTTCATCGTTGGCGGCACTAAAGCAACCGTCAAGGCGCTGACTGTCGAACAGGTCAAAGCCTGCGGCGGGCAATCGATTTTGGCCAATACTTATCATTTGATGCAGCGGCCAGGCGCCGAAATTATTCATAAAGCAGGCGGCCTAGGCAAATTTATGGATTACGATGGGCCGACTTTCACTGACAGCGGCGGCTTTCAGATTTTCAGTCTGGGAATTGCTTACAAAAAAGGGATCGACGCCGTCGCTCACACCCAAAAAGGCAGCGCCGCGCAAGCGGTCAAGTCTGCTAATCAGCTAGCCAAAGTTACCGACCAAGGCGCGCAATTTCGGTCGCATCTGGATGGCAGATATATAATGATGACGCCAGAATCGTCAATGGAGCTACAGCACGCCATCGGCGCTGATATTCATATGGCCTTTGATGAGCTGACTGCACCGCTAGCAGCCCGCGGCACGATTGTAAAGGCAATGCAGCGAACGCATGCTTGGGCGGAGCGCTGCTTGGTTCGCCACGATGAGCTAAACGCCGAACATCTAGCGCGCGGCGAAAATCTGCAAGCGCTCTACGGCGTCGTCCAGGGCGCCCGCGACGAAACACTGCGCCGCCAATCGGCCAATTTCCTGGGCGAGCGCAACTTCGACGGCTACGGTATCGGCGGCGTCTTCCAGCCTGGTGAGATCGCTGACGTCGTCCGCTGGGTCTGCGAGACTTTGCCCGAGGATAAGCCGCGCCACCTATTAGGCTTAGGTTCGCAGCCGGCCGATTTGTTTCTCGGCGTCGAATATGGCATCGATACTTTCGATTGTGTCGCGCCGACCCGCCAAGCCCGCAACGGCGCTCTGTACACATTTGACGGCCGCATCAACATCAGCAATGCTCGCTTTCGCGAGGACTTCGCGCCGATCGACGCTGAATGCGACTGTTATACTTGCCAGCATCATACGCGCGCTTACATCAATCATCTGTTTCGCGCCGATGAGATTCTCGGCGCTACGCTCGCCAGCATCCACAATGAACGCTTCGTAGTGCGCACTGTCGACCAGATTCGCGCTTCGCTGCTAGACGGCACATTTTTTAATTTCAAGCAGTCGTTCCTGGCTCGCTACTACGGCGATAATTTACCAATCGGCGTCACATTGTAAAATAAAACCGCGTCAAAATCTAACGCCGCCAAGACGAGCCAAGCAACTAATTCACCAGGTATTTCGCTGGCTGCTCGAACGTATCCATCTTTTCACGCTTTTTCACGCGGGCAATCAAATGCATCGTCAGCGGCGAGACCATAATCTCTACAGCCATCTTGATCAAAAACACCGTGACGATAAGCTGCCAAAAGCTGGTCGTCGGCATAGTACCGGCAAAAGCAATCGTCGAGAAAATCACCGTATCTAGAGCACTGCCCGCCGCCGAGCTGCCAATCATCCGCCGCCACAAACCGCGGCCGCGGCTGGCAACTTTCATCCGTCCCATTACGTAAGCATTCATGATCTCGCCGACAAATAGCGCCATTACCGAACCGATAGCCAACCGCCAAACCACGCCTAACGTCGATTCAAACGCCGCTTGCCCCGTCCAGCTACTATCCGCCGGCAATAATTGCACCACCCAAAAAGTCAACGTCATCAGCATCAAAGCTGCCACACCGCTATAAATCAGCCGGCGCATCCGACGATAACCGTAAACCTCAGTAATTATATCACCCACGATATATGCTAGCGGAAACAAAACTGTGCCAGCATCAAAAGTAAGCCAGCCAACAGATACAATTTTGACGCTGACAATATTACTAACCAATAGTGTCGTTACAAAAAGTACCGCAAATATATCATAGAGAGAATACTGGTGTTGCCTTATCATATTTTAGATTATATCACGCCGGCAAGCGCTGTTCTGGACAGCTCGCCAAGATCCGTTCCATAGCCGTGCGCTCCGGTGGTGTCACCCACAGCGAGTATTTTTTCTTGACGGCAATTTGACGGGCAATGTACTGACAGCGAAACGGTTTATTTGACGGCAGCCAAGTCGCCGCATCGCCGTCGCCCTTCTGTTGGTTGGCTGGTCCGTCGACAGCTAGCAGCTCAAGCGGGTCGTTAGCCAGACTAATTCGCTGTTCGCTAGACAACTGCTGAGCGCCAGTCTGCCAAGCGTTGCTCAGCGCCACTACGTGGTCAATTTGCACAGCGCCGCTAGAATTAGCACCGCGCTTGAAAGCGATCCGCTGCCCAGTGTACGGGTCGCTAAGAGCGCCAGCCTGTACTTTGCAGTTGTCGTCGCCCAGGACAGCGTTTACTAAGTCGCGCCGCAAGATAACATTGCGCGTATCGCAGCCGCCCGCCTTGGCCCAGCCGTCACCGAACTGCGAGCGCTTGTAACCGGTCTTAGGAGCGCGGCCCTTGGTTGGCAATGCCGCTAAGGCGTCGCGCGCTATTTCGCCAGAACCAGAAACCAGCTCCGGCTGCTGAGGCTGTGAATCTGGCAGCATCAGCGGCAAATTCGGCCGCTCCTTAACAACAATCCACCCGAGAGTACCTATCAAAATTACCGCTACCAGGACCATTCTACGACGCCGCTGCATAAGCATATTATACACCCTGCTATAATGGACGTATGGACAGATTATTTTCTCAATTTCAACCAGAACACTACGATATCCAATGGGATTTGCGTCAAGCAAAGAGCAATCGCTTAATCCGCGGCACAGCAACTATCCGCGGCCAACATCTAGCAGCCGAGCCAATTCGCTTGCACGCCAAAGATTTGCAGATCGAAGAGACTACTGTCAACAGTCAAGCAGTCAAGACATCAACCGACAACGACATTTTGACATTTGACAATACCGACAACGGTCCAGTGCAAATTACTATCAAATTCTCACTAGCATTAACCGACGCTATGCATGGTATTTATCCTTGTTATTATGAGCATCAAGGCCAAAAACGCGAGCTATACGCCACTCAATTCGAAAGCCACCATGCCCGCGAAGCCTTCCCATGCGTCGATGAACCAGAGGCCAAAGCAACATTTGCGATTTCGATATTATCAAACGAGCCGGTAGTACTCAGTAATATGCCAGTCGTTTCGCAGCGGGAAAGCAGCGAGGGAACACTGACTACCTTCGAGCAAACACCGCGCATGAGCACTTACCTGGCGGCCTTTGTCGCTGGCGATTTGCAGCGCGCGACTACTGCCGCCAAGAGCGGCGTCGAGGTCAACGTCTACGCCACACCAGCGCAGTCAGCCGACAGCTTGAACTGGGCACTCCAGCACGCAGCGCAAACAATTGACTTTTTCAACGAGTATTTTGGCGTGCCTTACCCGCTGCCGAAATCTGACCATGTAGCACTACCTGATTTTTCCAGCGGCGCTATGGAGAATTGGGGCTTGGTGACCTACCGCGAAACCGCCCTGCTGGCCGATCCGGCAACCGCTAGTGTTTCAACCCGCCAATATATTGCGACAGTTATCGCCCACGAATTAAGCCACCAGTGGTTCGGTAATCTAGTGACTATGAAATGGTGGAATAACCTGTGGCTGAACGAGAGTTTCGCTACGCTGATGGAATACCTAGCAACTAACGCGCTACATCCAGACTGGCGACAATGGGACGAGTTTGCCAACAACGAGGGCGTTGCTGCCCTGCGCCGCGATAGTATCGACGGCGTGCAGCCAGTCCAAACCGACGTATCGAGCCCAGCCGAAATTAGCGCGCTGTTTGATGGAGCGATTGTCTACGCCAAAGGCGGCCGGCTGCTGCGGATGATGCAACTATGGATCGGTGATGAAGCGTTCCGCGCTGGCCTCAAGCAGTATTTCACCCGCTTCAAGTATAGCAACACTACTGGCGACGACCTCTGGGACTGTCTAAGCCAAGCTAGCGGCAAAGACGTCGGCGCGCTAATGAACACCTGGATTTCACAGCCAGGTTACCCAGTAGTCTACGCGTCGCTCGACAATGGCGAGTTGACGCTCCGCCAAGAACAATTCTTCACTGGGCCGCACCAGCCGTCTGATCGTTTGTGGCCGATTCCGCTCGGCGCCAACGACCAGCGCCTGCCCGAAATCCTAAAGGAGCGCGAACAGTGCCTCTCGCCCGCGCCAGACGGACTATTGCTACTCAATCATCAAAATGCCTCGCACTTTATCACTTGCTACGACGACACTCTGCGAGCTCGCATATTGCAGGCCATCACCGATGGCATATTAACGCCAGCACAACGAGCCCAGTATCTCAATGAGCAAATCCTACTAGCCCGCGGCGGTCTAGTCGCTAGCAGCACGCTAGTCGAAGCGCTAGCCGCCTTCCAAAACGAAAGTGATCAGACCGTCTGGGAAATCATTGCGCTGGCCATCAGCGATCTCAAGAAATTCGTTGACCAAGACGAAGCAGCCGAAAAGCTGCTGCGACGCCTATCAGGCAAGCTAGCTCGTCGGCAATTCGAACGCCTAGGTTGGAACAAACACCCCGGCGAGCCAGAGTCTGACAGCAAACTGCGCGCAGCCATCATTGATTGCATGCTATATAGCGAAGACGCAGCGGCAATCAGCACCGCGCGCCAGCTCTACCAAAACACACCTCTGGCCGAGCTCAGCGCCGACCTGCGCCCATCAATCATCGGTGCCGCCGTCCGCTACAGCGATCAGCCGGCAGGTATAGTCAGCCAGCTACTCGAAGCCTACCAAGCCACGCAATCAGCCGACCTGCGCAGCGACATCGCCGCAGGAGTCGCCACGACACGCGACGCCGAGCAGCTGGCACGCTTGATCGGGCTACTCACCAACACCGACATCATCCGCAGCCAAGACACCGTTCACTGGTTCGTCGACCTGCTGCGTAATCGCTACGGCCGCGAAGCCGCCTGGCGCTGGATGCGCAGCCAGTGGAGTTGGATCGAGCAAACTTTCGCCAGCGACAAAAGCCACGATTACTTCCCGCGCTACGCCGCCATGCTGCTGATGACGCGCCAGCAACTAGCCGAATACCGCGAGTTTTTCACGCCGCTACGCCGCGACCAGTCGCTCGTCCGCGCCATCGACATGGGAATATTAGATTTAGAGGGCAAGCTAGACCTAATCGACCGCGACAAAGCGGCAGCCATAGCGGCTCTAGCAAAGTAATTTCGGTTTTTTAAGATAAGCAATTCTGCGGCTTTTACAGAGGTAGCAAAATTATTATGACACATTTTTCGTTAAAACGCTTGACATTTATACGATAATGTGCTATATTCATAATAGCTTTTCGCTCAAGTTTCCACAAAAAAAGGGCGTGAAGTTGCCCTTTTACTTGAGCGTGACCCTTTAGGAGGAGTCATGAGCGCCACTGCTGCTACCATCGTTATCATCGTTTTCGCCGCCCTCACGCTCGCCATCATGGCGGGCATCGGAGGATACGTCCTTGGCCGCGCCCACGCGGCCGATGCCACTACTAAGAAGGACGAGAACCTTTACAAGGTTCTCGTCGGATGCAGAGAGAAGACCACTGCTGTCTGCGGCCTGCTTGAATTTGAGACCGAGCAAACCGAGCGATACAGGTGTATCGCTCAGCGGGCCGTCGAGGCCCTGCCCCTGCCCGAGGCCGCCCTGCAGCCCACCACCATGGAGATGCCGACCGTCATCGGCGAGGTCACCCCCGTCGAGGTCATCACCACCCCCTCGGGCCGCAAGGTCCTCGACCTCGGCCAGAACCTCACCGGCCACGTGCGCCTGAGGGTGACGGGCAGGGCCGGGGACGTCATCACCCTGCGCCACGCCGAGGTCCTGGAGCACGGCGAGATGGGCATGCGCCCACTGCGCGGCGCCGCCTGCACGGAC
>NZ_PQNZ01000011.1:0-19157 GCF_004138385.1 Candidatus Nanosynsacchari sp. TM7_ANC_38.39_G1_1
GCGTCGGTTTCCGGTACCGAAGGTTGCAGGTTCGATTCCTGTGCGGGGTACCAAAGCGTGATTATACAAATCTACAACAAGCAACCTCAACCCTACTAATCAAAGTGGGGTTTTTATTATTAAGCCATTACCAAAAACAACTATAGACATAGGATAGAAAATAATGTAGAGTAATTATCATATCATGAGAGAGAAAGCATATAGTCAAAGACGCGTAATACGATATGGCGAGACTTCATCGGTGCCGCTTGATCGAGAGAGAGAGAGGAGAGAACTAGGAAGACGGGCAACTCTGGCATCAAAAATAGCACAGAGAATCACAGCACCTTTTCGCTATTACAGACCTGGAGATCCAATAACTAGATTCACCATTGCCGAGGAGGGTGCCTGGTTTGATTTGTCGGCAACCAATGGGGCAATACCTAATGTTACTGGAAATATACCACTTCGAGTGTTTGGCGACGTAACTACACCTTTCACGCCAAAAGAATCAGAGAGGATCCTAGCTTATATGATAGCAGCTAGAAAAAATAGGACAGAAAAAGAGGCATCAGAGAAAAAGAATCTTACGAGTACCTTTAGATTAGATCATTCCTTAATAACTATGAAACGTCGCCGAGAATCGCCCGAATCTGCTCGGCAGTGATGATCGTCGTCGAGCCAGGAGCGACAGTGCCAGCCAGCATCTGCTTAGCAACGGTATTTTCGACAGCCCGCTGGACGACTCGACGCATCGGACGAGCTCCCAGTCGTGGATCATAGCCCGCCTCGACCAGCATTCTCTTGCCCGCCGCTTCGACGGCAACTTGGATTTTTTGCGGAGCCAAAGTCTTATTTATATTTGCCAAGATAAGATCAATGACCTGCAGCAGCTCGTCCTTGCTCAATGGGCGAAATAGCACAATTTCATCAAATCGGTTAAGGAACTCTGGTCGGAACAGATTGGCACTAACTAGTTCATTGATAAACGTTTGCTCAAACTGCTCCAGCTGATAGCCCCGCTCAATATATTCACGAATACGGTCAGCACCAGCATTCGACGTAGCGATGATAATGCAGTCGCGAAAACTAATTTCTCGATTATTCTCGTCACGCAAAATCCCCTCATCAAGCAGCTGCAGCAAAGTTGTCAAAACCTGAGGATGAGCTTTTTCAATCTCGTCCAGCAGAACCACCGAAAATGGCTTTTTCTGGGCTTGTGCTGTCAAGCTTCCTGGGTCGCGTGCACCGTCAGCGATCAACCTAGCGACATCATCGGGGCGAACAAACTCGTTAAGATCCAGCCTAATCATACTGCCCTCGCCACCAAAATAAACATCCGCCAAAGCTTTCGACAGCTCAGTTTTTCCAACACCAGTCGGACCAAGAAATAGGAAGGTGCCAATTGGCCGATCTTGATTACGCACGCCAGTTCGAGCCCGCCGAATTGCATCAGCGACCACCGTCACTGCCCGAGATTGATTAATCATTCGCTGATGAATCAACTGCTCCAGATTTAACAATTTTTCACGCTCATCACCACTATTAACTGTGGCGATACGGATGCCGAGAGTTTTTTCTATGGCATCATCGACCGACTGTGCCGTTACCAGCCCATCCTTGGCAAATCCAGCCGCCGCCTCCAGAATCTTCAGAGCCTTGCCTGGCATCGCCAAATCCTGAACATAGCGATTGCCGACTCGGTACGCCTCAGCAAGAGCCTGATACATGTAAGTAACTTTATGTTGTGATTCAAAAGCGATCAATTGATCACGCATAATTTTCATCGTCTCTGGCTCTGTGGACGGAGCAATGGCAATGGTTTTTAAGGCGTGAGCCAGCTGTGGTTTTGCTTGAGAAATCTGCAAGAATCGCTGTTCATCCATCGTCAAAATCATCCGCAGACGACCAGCCTCAATAATTGGCAATAGCACATTGCTGAGATCAACCGAGCCGACACCCTCCTCAAAAAACAGCTGTGCATTATCAAGACACAAAATCACATTTTTAGACAAGAAAGCCTCGTTACAGATCATCGTTACCAAACCTTCAAGTTCACCGCGACCAGAAGCAGAGCTAATCAGCGACGACGCATCAAGCATAAAAATCTGTTGATATAGTAGAGACCTTGGAACACCCGCCGCACCGTCAATCAGCATCTCAGCAAACGCCGACACGACAGTGCTCTTGCCAGCACCGTCCGCACCGACAAGCGTAACGTTTTGCCGACCACCAGAACTAAAAGTCGTTATCATCTGATCAAGCACATCATTATGCGCTTCAAGCTTTGTCGTCAAAATCCCCCCGCTAACTTGAACACTCATGTTTTGAGCAAATCGATTGAGTAGCGGCGTATAGCCAAAGGACCAATCCCGTGCGATACCACCAGTTCTCAATGGTTTAATTTTATACTGATCAATGAGAGCCTTAATTCGCTCATACCAACGAATCCCCTCTTTAATGTCCTCGAAGTCAATCTTCATATTAGCCAGCAACGCATCATGTTGCGGCAACTGCTGAATAATCGCCGCCGCCAGCACTGCACTAGTAATCTTTGGGCTACCAGTCTCCTGCCAAATCGCAATCGCCGACTGCCAAATTACTTCGGTATCATCGACATTTACAGAGGCGATATTCTGTAGAAAATTAGGAGTCATACCCATACGCACCGACAAAAATCCAGCAGCCCGCGTGCCGATCGTTGCCTGGGCAATATCTTGAGGTGTCGGCCGTGGCGGCAATTTACCCAAAATATCAGCCGCCATCACATCATCAATGGTTTGCGGGTTGGCACTAATATTGGCGGTTTTCAAGTCTCGCTGCCACCAAATCGTTATCATGACACACGGCCCGCTCAGACCAATCAACAGCCAGCCAATTGCGCCATGTTCAATTAGCATCCAGCTGCCAATAATGCAGAGTGCAGCACTAATTACGCCAACTAAAGTGTGCCAAACAGCACCAAATCGGACCGAAAACCGAGCTTTCTGAGCCCGCAAGCTATGATAATTAAAACGCGGCTGGATCATCATGGAGCAACTCCCGATTGCCAAAGGATCAAGCCAACAATTGGCAGGATCGGCAAAACCAACCAAGCAATAATCAGTCCACCCACCCACAAAAACCTCAGTAGCAACATCAGCAGACCAACAATTATCATAATCGTTCGCACCACCGTACCAACCGCTCGAGAAAACAGCCGATCAAAAAAGGCATTCAACTGAGCTGGCAATGACAAATCATGACTACTGGCGGCAGATATTTGGCGAAAAGGATTAAATAAAGTCCGCGTCAACAGACCGACTGAAAAAAAATCAGCCGTCCGCAAAATCCCCAGAAAACAACGCTTAACATGGTCACGTAAGCCATCGCCATACCACCACTGAAAGATTCCCACCAAAAACATATAAATATTGTAGCATATTTGCTAGTCGCGGTATAATAGATGACATGTCAAGACAACGACTCAGTACAATGATCGGTAAAGGTGTCAAAAAAATGGCACGACTTCGCGGCGGCGGATCGGCACTGCCTGGTCTGGTTATAGAAAATATTGACCCCAATTTCATGCAGCGAACACTGTCGCAATTGCCGCACGGTGTAGTTGTCATTAGTGGCACTAACGGCAAAACGACGACGACAAAAATTGTCGTGGAGCTGCTGGAGTCGATTGGATTAAAAGTCTTCACCAACCGCACTGGCAGCAACTTTTCCCGCGGAGTTATCGCAGCACTCCTCGACGCAGTTGATATTCACGGCAAACTGCATGCCGATATCGCAGTCCTGGAGCTTGACGAAGCATGGGCAGTAAAGTTTGTTGAGAAAGTACCTCCGCGATTTTCGCTGCTACTAAACGTAATGCGTGATCAACTTGATCGTTTTGGCGAAATCGACACGACGGCGAAAATGCTAGAAAAAATAGCGATGGCGACAACTGAAGCAGTCGTTATGAATCGCGACGACCAGCGAATTTTTGCTATCCATAAACAAATAGCAGCAAAGCCAGTATTTTTCGGTGCGACGACTGAGCTGCTTGAACTTATGCCGACAGACGACCATCTCAAATCTGGTGGCGGGAAGGCAAACAGCAAAGTCCACGCCGACGTGCTGCTTACAAAAATTGACTCGCAACAAGCAACTTTTAAAATTAACGACACTCCATCAACAGTCAAAACCCAGTTGACTGGTGTCTACAATTTATTAAACGCGGCGGCGGCACTAACGCTGGTGCGTTGCATTTCTGATTCGCACACCGAACAATTCTTAACGGCACTGCAGACAATCCAGCCAGCATTCGGACGCGGCGAAACGATCATGATTGACGGTAAACCGATAGAATTGATTTTAGTGAAAAATCCAAGCGGTTTTCGACTAGCCCTGTTGTCATTTGCTAAAAAATCCGCCGCAAGAATGATCGCAATTAATGACAATTATGCAGACGGACGAGATATGAGCTGGCTCTGGGATGTTGACTTCTCGATGCTAAAATCGGTGGCGATGGTTAGTGGAGTTCGTGCCTACGGCATGGCTCTTCGACTGCAATATGACGATGTCAAAATGAAACACGTCGAGCAGCGGCTTGATAAGGCACTGGATATTTTTCTCGCGGAAAATAAAGATATGCCGAAACAGATTTTTTGTAGCTACACTGCCATGCTGACCCTGCGTACATTGTTAAGTAAAAAGACAAAAGTGGAGAAAATTAGATGAGACCAATCACAATTATCCAGCTGTATCCACGCGACATGAACTTATACGGCGACTGGGGAAATACACTGGTATTAAAAAAACGTTTAGAGTGGCGAGGACATGCAGTCAATATTATTGATCACAATCCTGGCGAGGCAACCGACTTTTCTTTAGGTGATATTTTTGTTGGCGGCGGCGGGCAAGACGCTGGACAAATAGCCATTCAAGACGATCTGTTGTCGCGAGCAGCAGAACTCAAAAAACTCGCCGATGACGGCGTGCCAATGCTAATGATCTGTGGCATGTATCAATTGTTTGGTGCTTTCTTTACGACGAAAAGCGGCCAAAAAATCACTGGAGCAAATATTCTACCGATCGAAACGAAGGCTGGCGAGAATCGGCTAATCGGCAACATTACTCTGCAAAGTGAAACGTTCGGCGAGATCGTTGGCTATGAAAATCACAGCGGCCTTACTCTACTCCACGATAACGCTACTCCACTGGGTCGAGTGATACGCGGTGCGGGCAATGATAGCGACGGAAAATATGAAGGCGTGCATTATAATAACGTAATTGCCACTTATCTACACGGACCACTACTACCGAAAAATCCGCAGATTGCCGACTTTTTGATTGATACCGCTCTGAAGCGACGCGGCATCACTGATAGACAAAAACCTCTCGACGACACTTACGCCGAACAAGCAAGAATCATAGCAAAAAAGCGACCAAGATGAGAAAATACAAACCCAACTCATTTGCTACACCTGGAGTTAACCTGGGTGGCTGGTTGGTACTCGAAAAATGGATGACACCGAGCGTGTTTACCGAGACAGATGCAACCAATGAATATGAATTATCTCAAACCGAGACTGGAATAAAGCGGATTCAGCGACATCGGCAAGCATTCATCCAGGAAGATGATACCAAGTGGTTATCGCGAGCTGGAGTTAAGCTGCTACGACTGCCGATTGGTTATTGGGCAATTGAAGACCAGCCGCCATATGTATCAGCAAAACCACAGATTGACTGGTTAATGGATACCGCTGAGCGGCACGGTCTAAAGGTTCTGCTCGACCTCCATGCCGCACCTGGTGCTCAAAACGCCAGCGACCACAGTGGCAGCGGCAACACCAACAAAGTTCAATGGCATAAACGAGCCAATCGACAGAAAACCACACAGATACTGCTTAATATCGCTGACGAATACGGCGATCATCCAGCTTTATGGGGTATTGAGCTTCTTAACGAGCCTTTGGTAGCGACGTGGTACAGACGATGGCAATTATGGCGATGGACGCAAAAAACCAGTCAAAAATTACGAGGCAAATTACCGCCCCGCGTACGCATCGTGGTATCTGATTGTTATCAGCCAGCTTGGTGGTCAGGGAGAATTGGCAATAACACACTCGACATACACCATTATCAGTGCTTTTCTGACAAAGATAATCAAGCGACGGCTCTTGCTTATCATCAAAAACTACTCGCTCAACAGTCAAACAAATACCGCGACTATTCTCGTCAGCAGCCACTGATTATTGGCGAATGGAGTGCCGCCTTGCCGCCACGCATCGCCAGCAGCAACGCTGAATTCGCTCATTGCCAATCGCAACTCGCCATACCATCAAACGTTGACGCCTGGTTTTACTGGAGCTATAAGACTGAAAATCCTGGGGCTTGGAACTTTCGGGATTGCTACAGCAAGGGTTGGTTTAATGACACTCGACCACACGCTGCGGACCAACTTAATAGACAAAAAAGATCACGACTGATATAATAAATGTATGTCTTTTTCTAAATTAATCTACACAATCGCAGCCCTCATTGTCGGAGTATGGCTGTTAGGTATCATTTTTCGTTTCGCCGCCTGGCTGGTCAGTGGCATGCTTTATATCGCCCTGTTTGTTTTCATAATTGGCCTCATTTTACAATTTGGCGAGCAGAGAAGCTTAAAAAAGAGACAGTCTATGTTCAAGGCTAAAGCCAACAAAGACCAGGATTCTTCTAGCAAATAGTCTGCTAAATCTGATTTGATAAACCCCTAGCCTACACGAGAATAACCAACCCAACAACTGTTTGCGAGTGATATAACTAGGCATTCGATTATAGATCGGGAGATGTACTTTATTATCTTAATTGCATTTCTGATATATATTTTTCTATCTCACCAGAATCTAATCTGCGTATCTGAGAGCTCGGATATTCTTTATATTGCCCGACCTTAAATTCTGGCTTCTTGCTTTGACACATCACACCCTCACTGCGTCGTATGTAAGCCTTCATAGCATCGTCATCTGCAAATATCCGATAAAACTCTCGACCCTTGCTATTTTTCATCTTATATATACCACAAGATCTCTTCATCGTTACGTCGGCAGTACGCAGATAAAGTTTTGCGATTTCAAGCGTTTTGAAAGGAAAGTTCCACCGCCTGAGCTTATTCGTGTCATGATTAATACATATACAGCGACCACAGGTTCCGCAAATATATTGAAGATGCTTGTTTAGGCATAACTCTGGCTCCAGAAGTGGCGTTATACGATTCTCGCTTGAATAACATTCTGGACACATAGATTCCTCCTCTTTCTATTAGACTGATCTGGATTCAAGCCAATTGTACGCTTACTTATAACCCCAACTCTCTTAGCTGTGCTGGATCAACCGTTGATGGCGAATCCATCATCACGTCAACGCCGGAGCCGTTCTTTGGAAAGGCTAGGGTCTCGCGGACATTAGTTTCGTCGATGAGCTCCATGAGGATGCGGTCAACACCAAAGGCACAGCCAGCGTGTGGCGGCGCACCGTATTTGAAGGCGCTGAGCATGGCGCCAAACTTTTCTTCAACGTAGCTTTTGCTAAAGCCAAGCAGGTCAAACACTTTGTACAAGACCGCTGGGTTGTGGTTGCGCACACCGCCGGAGCAGATTTCGTAGCCGTTCATCACCATGTCGAATTGGTCGGCGACAATTGCCAATTTATCAGCATCAGTGGCAGCAGCTTCCAAGGCTTGCAAGCCACCTTTTGGCATGCTGAACGGATTGTGGCCAAAGTCAAGCTTCTTGCCGCGGTCATCCCATTCATAGAATGGAAAATCGATGATCCAGGCAAAGGCCACCACGCTCGAGTCTTTCAGTTTGAAATGAGTAGCAAATTCGTTTCGCAAGCGACCAAGCACGGCGTTGACGACTGAGCGAGCATCGGCACCAAAGAAAACTGCGTCGCCATCAGCCGCACCAGTTTTTTGCTTAATCGCCGTGAGCTCTGTTTCGCTCAAGAACTTGGCAATTGGTGATTTTGCCTCGCCGTCTTGATAAGTGATATAGGCCAAGCCACCCGCACCCTCGCTTTTGGCAATGTCGGTGAATTGGTCGATTTGCTTACGGCTGAGACTGGCGCCATTTTTCACGCAAATCGCCTTGATACACTCAGCGTTTTTGAATACGCCAAATTCAGTATTTGCGAACACGTCAGTTAGCTCAATCAGTTCCATGCCAAAGCGCAAGTCCGGCTTGTCCGAGCCATACGTCTCCATGGCGTCTCGGTAGGAAATGCGCGGAATTGGCTGGCCATCACCAACCACGAGATCACTCAAATCCAGCAACTTTTTGCTAGCAAACTCAGTCGCGAGCTGCCGCATCAACGGCTCAACCTCCTGACGAACCTCCTCGCCATCTTCAACAAAGCTCATCTCCAAATCTAGCTGATAAAACTCGCCATACAGTCGATCAGCCCGCGGATCTTCGTCGCGAAAGCAGGCTGCCAGCTGGTAATACCGCGGCACGCCGCCAACCATCAGCAGCTGCTTGAACTGCTGCGGTGCTTGCGGCAGCGCGTAAAACTTATTTTCCTGCAAACGACTGGGGATTAGAAAATCACGCGCGCCCTCAGGGCTAGAGTTTGCCAAAATCGGCGTCTGAATCTCAATGAAATCACGGTCGTCCATGTACTGATGCATCCGTCGGTACATCTCGGCGCGTTTTTGCAGCATCTCCTGCATCTTTGGACGGCGCAGATCGAGGTAGCGGTACTTGAAACGCAAATCCTCATTCGCCTGGTTTTCCTCGGCAAAGGGCTGAATCGGCAACGTTTCAGCGCGGTTCAAAACTTCCAGCTCCTCCACAACAATCTCGACATTGCCGCTGGCAATATTCGGGTTCTTCAAGCCCTCGCCGCGTTCCGCCACCACGCCGTGCGCCCGAATCACAAACTCATCGCGTAGACTCTCCGCCAACTTAAAAGCCTCCGGCTTATCAGGATTGATCACCAGCTGCACCAAGCCGGTATGGTCACGTAAATCAATAAAAATCAGCCCGCCGTGATCGCGCCGGGAGTGCACCCAGCCAGCAACGGTAATTTTCTCGTTGACACAATGTGCCGTTTGTATACTCAAAGTTCGCTTCATATCTCTGTTATTATACTCGATTTGACCATCCTTTACCAATCTGCGCTGCATTGATAGCTTTTCTAAATAAAATGCGCTACAATTAGCATAAGAATTATGAGGATCCTAAATAATACTCTGGTCAAGATTCTGACGCGTAATAATATTGCGACCGAAGAAACTCTCAAACCGCTAATGGAAGAGGCGGAGCGTTCTTCGCGGCCGCTGCAAGATATTGTATTAGATTCAAAGCTTGTATCTGAAACCGACTTGACAAAGCTTTTCGCGCAATACGCCGATATACCTTACATTGAGGTCGATCCACGTAATATTCCGAGCGAGGTACTGAACCGCATCCCAGAGCGTATCGCCCGCCAATACAATGCAGTTGTTTTTCAGATTGATGAAGATGGCACTATGCACTTGGCGATGGATGATCCAGATGATGTGCTGGCTACTAATTTTATCGAGAAAGAGATCGGCAGCAATACTAAAATCTATATCGCACCGCATTCTAATATCTTGCAATGTTTAGAAAATTATCGCGGCGATGTCAATCAAGAGCTCAATGAAGTCATTGACGTGCAGCGCGAAGATGACGGCTCGGATCAGAAAGTCTCCGAAGCTGACGTCGCCGAGGATTCGCCAATCGCCCAAACCGTTAATTTGCTGTTAGAATATGCTATCCGTTCTCAGGCCTCAGATATTCACATTGAGCCGCGTGAGAATTTCGTGCAAGTACGCTACCGCATCGACGGCGTCCTCAAAGAAGTCAATCAATTACCGCGCAACGTGCTAAATGCACTGGTCAGCCGCATTAAGATTCTATCCAACCTCAAGATTGACGAGCGTCGCGTGCCGCAAGACGGCCGCTTCAAAATTAAAGTCGCTGGCAAACAATACGCCTTGCGCGTTAGCACTCTGCCAATTACCGACGGCGAGAAAGTCGTCATGCGTATACTTGACGAGTCAAATCAAGCGATTACTCTACAGCAGCTTGGTTACTGGGGCAAGTCTCTAGCAATTATCAACAGCGCTATTGCCGAACCAAACGGCATGATTCTAGTAACCGGACCAACTGGTAGCGGCAAGTCTACTTCCTTATTTTCAGTGCTATCTATGCTAAACACGCCGGAAGTTAATATCTCGACTATTGAGGATCCAGTCGAATACAAAATCCCCGGCGTCAACCAAACCCAAACCAACGCCAAAGCTGGCATGACTTTCGCCTCGGGGCTGCGAGCACTGCTGCGCCAAGATCCGAACATCATCATGGTCGGCGAGATCCGCGACGGCGAGACAGCCAACCTAGGTGTGCAGGCGGCGCTGACTGGGCACTTGGTATTTTCAACCTTGCACACCAACAATGCGGCGACTTGTTTGCCACGCTTATTGGATATGGGTATCGAGCCATTCTTGATCGCTTCAACAGTCAAGGCGGTCGTCGGTCAGCGCTTAGTACGACGACTGTGCATGAACTGCCGCGAACAATACGTACCGACGCCAGACGAAATCAACGAAATAGTCTCGCTGTTCAATCTGCGTCCAGACCAAACGTTTGCACATATTCATGATCTAGAATTACAAGCCATTGAGCAAAAAGTCGGCGGCGACACACCAGCTGGCACCGACGAAACTACTATTCGCACCCTCTGGCGAGCGCACCCAGGCGGCTGCGACGAGTGCGGACACGTCGGCTTCAAGGGGCGCGTCGGTATTTACGAAGTGTTGGGCATGTCGCGCGAAATTCAAAAAATGATAACTTCCGACGCCACTAGCAACCAGATTCAAGATCAAGCAATCAAGGAGGGAATGATTACAATGCAATCTGATGGATTAGTTAAAACATTACGCGGCAACACTACGCTCGACGAGGTGCTGCGTGTTACGAGGGAATCCTAATGGCATCTTTCTCTTATGTCGCAACTAATAAGTCTGGCGATGTCATCCAAGGCAACATCGAGGCTAGCGATCGGCCTGGAGCTTTATCTGCCCTAACCAAGCAAGGCTTGTCACCGCTCAGTATTGACTCGCTTGAAAAGAAAGGACTAGCTAGTATTAGTTTTGGCGGCGGCAAGAAAAAAGTTAAAACCGACGACATCGTGATGTTCACCCGCCAGATGAGCGCCATGGTTAGCGCTGGCGTGCCGTTGCTGCGAGCACTTTCTTCGCAACATGATCACACTGATAGTCCAGCCCTCAAAGCAGTCCTTGGCGATATCATTAAAGACGTCCAATCTGGCATGCAGCTAGCTGACGCCCTGGGCAAACATCCAGCTACTTTTAACGATGTTTATGTCAATATGGTGCGTGCTGGCGAAGCTGGCGGTATTCTTGACGATATCCTTAGGCGTCTAGCTATTCAGCAAGAAAAAAGCGCTGGCATCCGCAAAAAAATTAAAGGAGCGATGACTTACCCGCTAGTTTTGCTGGTTATCACAATTGTTGCTTTCCTGGTTTTAATGGTGTTTGTCATCCCGCAAATCGGCGAAATGATTAAAGGGTTTGGCGGCGAGGATGCCGAATTGCCAGCTTTGACTCAAGTAATGCTGTCAATTAGCGGTTTTTTGACGACTAAAGGATACTTGCTGATACCAGTACTAATCGCTATCGTTTACTTCTTGCGGCGCTGGCTGAATACTACAGCTGGCAAACACACTTTTCACCGTTTTGTCCTCAAGATACCAGCTATTAGTAGCATCATTCAGAAAGTAGCTGTCGCCCGCTTTGCTCGTACGTTTTCGGCGCTCATGGGGTCTGGCGCGGCCGTCCTAGAATCGCTTGAAGTCACTTCGCACTCAGTCGGCAATGTTGTTTACGAAGAAGCTCTGCTAAAAGCTGCCAAGGAAGTCGAAAACGGCAAAAACTTATCAACAATCATCGAAAAAACTGGATTATTCCCGCCAATCGTCTCGCAGATGCTAGCTGTCGGTGAAGAAACTGGCCAAACCGACGTCGTACTAGTCAAAGTAGCCGACTTTTACGAAGAAGAAGTTGATGTCGCCATCGATAGTATCGGCTCAATTATTGAACCGGTAATGATCGTGCTGATGGGTGGCATGGTGGGGCTAATTGCCGCCAGCGTTATGATGCCAATTGCCGGCTTATCAACGAGTATTAAACAATAAAACTTATGCTATACTGTATATAGAAAAGGGCATCCATGGTAAAACTATTTTTCAAAGACAAACCGATCATCGGGCTCGACATCAATTATACTGGTGTTAAAGTCATGGCCATCAACCAGAAACACGCTGACGTTCGCGGCTACGGCTCAGTCGATCTTGACCCGGTTAAGACACAGGAGGCGCTCGACACCGATGATCACGAATATCTGCGCGAGCATATAGCCAATATGTTTCGAGATCGCATTATCGGCTCTCTGCCTTCTAACCACGTAGTAATTGGCTTGCCGACGAGCCGCACTTATTCGCGCACCTTTACTCTACCAGCGAGCGAAGAAAAGCATATTGCCAGCGCTGCCCAGCTAGAAGTCGAACGCTATATACCAGTACCGTCAGACTCGTTATACACTGACTACGAAATTATTAAGCGCACCAAAGAGACCCTGATGGTTGTCGTCTCGGCCGCACCGCGCGCGCTGGTTGATACAGTTACGCAAGTTGCCAAGGAAGTCGATCTGCGTCCAGTTGCCGTTGAACCGAGCATGAATGCGGTCGCCCGCATCCTGACCAAAACCGAGGAAGGCAATCGTACCACGCTAGTTATCGACGTCGGCGCCACCAGTACCGATATTGCCGTCCTGGAAGATTCAGCGATTCTCATTACCGGTTCGGCTAATGTCGGCGGCAATAACTTCACTCTAGATATCGCTAGTAAAATGCAAGTGTCGCTAGAAAAAGCTCACCAGTATAAAGTCCTCAACGGCCTCGGGCAAAGCGATGATCATGACAAAATTGAAGCCGCCCTCAAACCAAGCCTCGGTCGTATCGTCGGAGAAGCCAAAAAGGTCATCCGTTACTACAGCGAACGTATTTCAGAGGATAAAAAAATCGAGCAAATTCTTATCGTTGGCGGCGGTGCAAACATGCCAGGTATCGGCGAATACTTTACTAACGCTTTCATTTTGCCGGCCCGCGTCGCTAGCCCGTGGCAAGATCTTGATTTCGGGTCGCTTGAGAAACCGCACCGCCAGTTTCGTCCGCGTTATATCACCGTCGCTGGTCTGGCTAGCGTACGGCCATCGGAGGTAAAAAAATGATCAACCTACTTTCACCCGAAGAACGCAAGCAAATTAAGGCCGCCCGGGCTAACTCAATTTTGATGCGTTATGTTGTCATGTCGCTGATAGTTGTTGTGATTATCGTAGTTGAACTAATCAGCTCGTATTTTATGCTAGTATTCAACCAGTCTGCCAGTAGAGAAACCATAAATGACAATCAAAGTAAATCTTCAGCCTTCAGCTCGGTCAAGAGCGATGCCGAAAAGTATCGTTCTAACCTGCGGGTAGCAAAATACATTCTTGACACTCAAGCGCCATATACTGATATTCTAAATGCGATTGCCAAGAGGTTGCCAAACGGCGCCTCGCTCACTGGCATATCAATCGACCCGACGACTTTTGGAACTGCTTCTGTGCAAATTCAAACCCACGTCAGTTCGTACGCGCAAGCCATTGAAGTCAAAAATAGCTTGCAAGAGACGTCTATCAACAAAGTTAAAGTTTTTGACAGTGTTAGCCTATCAAACGCTACGCACGAAATTGGCGACAATACATTTCAGGCAAATTACACTGTAGTCTATTCAAAGAAGGTACTGCCATGAAATTCGTTCTAAAACCAACTACATTCCGCATTTTGCTTATCGTGAGCCTACTAGTTATTGCGGCAGCGGGCGCAGGCAGTTTCGTCTTCGGACACCAAGAGATTGTTAAATATGCAGAGGAAACCCGCAAACTCAATACCGAAGCGCAAGCCTCTAGCAACGAATTACAAGCCCTTTCAAGCCTCAAATCGAAACTAGACAACAGCAAAAGCGACGTAAAACGCGCTGAACAAATCGTTTCGACCAGCAAGAAATATCATTATCAAGATCAAATTGTCAGCGACATCGAAAATCACGCAAATAGCGCTGGTATTAAAATCGCTTCAATCGATTTTTCAGCAAATGAAAGCAAATCCAGCAGCTCATCAAGCTCATCGTCGTCTAGCACCGCCAAGAACACTAAAAAACCGGCGCCAGACGGCTTCAAATCGGTTACTGCTACCGTTAACTTGAGTAATCCGGTATCTTATGAGCAAGCGTACATTTTCTTGCGCTCTTTAGAACAAGGGCTTTTCCGGATGCAAATTTCTAACCTGGCCTTAGCCAAAGACGACAACAACGGCATCACAGTTAGCGCACTAACTCTGGAGGTATATACAAAATAATGGAAGTCTCAGACGCATTTCGCATTCTCGGCGCAAAGACAGCTAAATTCTTTGGCCGGTATCACTTTTTATTGTTTTTCATGTTAGCTGCCGGCGGATTGTCAGTTGCTACCATCCTGCTCTACCAAACACTCACTACACCAGCAGAAGAACCGCAAGCTAGCACCTCCGCTAGTTTTGATGATACTACCATCAAACGCATCCGCAAGCTAAAATCAGCTGGCAATGCACCGAGCACGCCGCCGCCAGCCAACGATAGGACAAACCCGTTTTAGTCTATGATTTTGCTCGGTTCAGCGGTACTCAATGCAGAAATATTCAGTATTCAAACTGGCGGCAAGGTAGCGCGCACAACCCGCGCAATCATTAATCCCGCTAATCTGCAAATTATCGCCTTCGAAGTGTCAGGGCCACTAATTCAGCAACACCCCGCGCTGATGTTGCTTAGCGATGTCCGCGAACTGAGCAATATGGGCTTCATTGTCGACGACATCGACCAATTCATAGCTCCGACCGACGTTGTGCGCGTCAACGACGTCTACCAGCTAAAGTTTGATATCATCGGCAAACTGGTACTTGATGAAAAACGCCATAAACTTGGTAAAGTCATCGACTTCACAATAGATACCACGCAGTTTCTCATTATGCAGCTGTCGGTCAAGCGGCCGCTACTGCGTAGTTTCAATGATACTGAGATTTTGGTACATCGCAGCCAGATTATCGAGATCAATAACGATTCAATTGTCGTTCATTCCCAAGCTAAAGCCCCTGAGCCAGAACTCCATGAAGTAGTCGGTAGCTATATCAATCCGTTCCGCAAACCAAAGCAGGCTCGACAGAATTCAGATATTGATTAGCGATCTTCTCGGCGCAAAGCAGTTTTGATATCATCAAAGCTAAACCCCTGGCGCGCTAGATATTGCATGAACTTTTGCTCATCAGAGTAACGCTGGCGTTTTTTAGCAATAACTTTAGCCAGCTCGCCGAGATCATTACGCGACGAATCTGCGATTACCGAATCAATGATTGTTTGTGCTATACCTTTTGCCGCCAATTCGCTACGCAGTTTTCGCATTGATACGCCTTTAATCTGATGCCGATTTTCAACCCACCAGTTAGCAAATTTCTGATCGTCAATGTAACCGCGCGCTTGCAACTTCGCAAAAACACGCTCCGTCACGGTTTTAGCGACACCTGGCTTTTCCGCTAACTTACCAGTTTTTCTATTTTTATATTTACGAGCCAACGTTTTACGATAAAGATAATCACGCACTTCACTGCTACTGCGCGGCCGCATCAATACATACTCAAGTGCTCGGGCATATACTTTGCCGAATTCACTCTCTTGCTTGAGATTAGCTAGCTCCTCTTTCGATAAAACCTGGCCAGCCTTAATTCCAAGATCAACAACCTGCGAAATATCCAGGCTAAAATCATATTTGCCATCAATATACACGTTGACGCGATCCGAATCGCGAACTTGCGGCGAAAGCGCCGTCACAGTATATCGTTCTTGCTGCTGGGCCATATCATTATTATAGCTGAAAAAGCGGCCATTTACCGACTAGCAAGCTGCTATGGTTCGCATAAATTATCAGAGTATTCAAATATACCGCACCTTTAAAGTTAGATTGAATACACTTCTAGCGGGCTGTTTTCTTTTTACTTCTAATCTTTCGGTTCTGGTTCGGAAACCTTTTCGCGAACTTTAGCGTCAATCTCAGCCAGAACTTCTGGATTTTCTTTTAAGTATTTTTTAGTAGCTTCGCGACCTTGGCCGATTGTTGCATCATTATACTTATAAAACGCTCCAGATTTGCTCAAGATTCCGTACTGAACGCCCAGATCGACAACATCACCCGTCTTGCTAATACCTTCGTTATACATGATATCGAACTCAGCCGTGCGGAATGGCGGCGCAATCTTGTTCTTGACGATCTTGACGCGCGTGCGGTTACCGCGAATCTCATCACCGTCCTTGATTTGCCCAATTCGGCGAATATCTGCTCGCACCGATGCGTAAAACTTAAGCGCATTACCGCCAGTAGTCGTCTCGGGGTTACCGAACATCACACCGATTTTCATGCGGATTTGATTGATGAAGATTACTGTAGCCTTCGACTTGTTAATAATACCGGTTAGTTTGCGTAGTGCTTGGCTCATTAATCGTGCTTGCAAACCCATGTGTGAATCACCCATGTCACCGTCGATTTCAGCTTGCGGCACCAACGCCGCTACCGAATCAACTACTATTAGGTCAACGGCATTTGAGCGCACAAGCGTTTCGACAATTTCCAGCGCCTGCTCGCCGTTGTCGGGCTGCGATACTAGCAAATTATCAGTGTCAACGCCAAGCCGTTTAGCATATGCTGGATCAAGTGCATGCTCAGCATCAATAAAGGCTGCCGTCCCGCCTTGTTTTTGCATTTCGGCGATAGCATGTAGTGTCAAGGTTGTCTTACCGCTTGATTCTGGACCATAAATCTCGATAATTCGACCTTTCGGATAACCGCCGCCCAGCGCCAAATCTAAGCTCAGACTACCGCTTGGCAATAGCTCGACATCAACTTTTTTAGCCTCTCCTAGCTTCATGATTGAGCCGTCGCCGAATTGCTTGGTAATCTGCTCCATCGCCAAACCCAACGCCTTTAACTTGCCCTCGTCAGCCGCTGGCTTATCTGCAGATGTTTTTGGTTCGCTTTTCTTCGCCATATCTCCCCTTTCTTGCTGATATCTTTAATTATACATGAGCGACGCAGTTTTTGGTATAATGGTAAGTATGAAACAAAACGGCTTCACAGTTATTGAACTTTTACTGGTGATAGTTTTACTTGGAGTTGGCAGCTGGCTATTTTTTAATGAAAAAGCAACTATCGATGCCACTGCTCGCGATAATCAGCGTAAAGTCGCTATCAACGCGATGTATTACGGATTGGAAGAGTATTTCTACGCTAAAAACGGCTATTATCCGGCTTCGATTGACAGCAAAACGCTGCGCACCGTCGACCCTGCTCTTTTCACCGATCCGAAAGGCAAAAAACTTGGCAGCAGCGGCAGCAACTACGTCTACGAATCAACAGGTTGCAATAACGAAAATCGATGCACTGGCTACACGCTGCGCAGTTCAATGGAGCGTGAAGATACTTACACCAAGACTAATCGCGATCACAAGAAATAATCAGCTAGTCATCATTCGTGACTGGGCGGCCATTCTTGAACGCCTCAACGGCATTATTAAGAACCGCTACTTGGTTTTTTGGATCAGCAACATAGCTAAAGCGATAGGTTGTTTCGTCGCCCTCGGTACTTAACCGAATCGAGCCGTAATTAAATAAAGTTTGTAGAATACCTTTTTGCGAGTAGCTAGAGTCCTCGATATTCATCAGGCTAACTGTTTGTTCGCGTTTTGAAAACAAGCTTATTTGAATTTCTTGAATAACACTTTCGTTGGTCAAGAAAAAGCGATTTTGCATATATACCCAAATCGCTATATACAAACCGATACCGAATAAAATAATCACCATCAAGCAAATCAAAATAACCTGCGGATACATTGATTGCGCCAAGCCAATCGGCTTAGCAATATCAGGGTAGCAAAACATGAAAACTGACACCAAAATAATTGCAAGAATCATCGCAAATGTCGGCCCCCAAATACCAATGCTGTGCCGCGGAATCATTTGAATGACATACTCATGCTCGCTGAGATTAAGCCACGGGTAGAGGCGGCATGATTCCTCGTGCTTGCGGCGGGTCTCTTCGGAAATATGAACCGGAATCGGCTCGGTTGAGCGCGCTACATGCACGACCTGCTTGCCAGAGTCGGTGACTGATACTGGGTTGGTCTGCTGCACAGCCGATTCTGCACCAGTAGCCTGCTCTTGCTGTTGTGAAGCTGTATATAACGGACGTCCTTCAGCGTCGTAAGCGACTGGTCTGCGGCTATCGTCATCGTCCATGATACCTCCTCGTTTATACTACTTGTAGTATACTATAAATTCCCTGCATTGCCGAGATGCCGCTTCGCCTTAATCGTTACCCGGCGGCCGCGCGGCGTGCGCTCAATGAAGCCAATTTGCAGTAAATACGGCTCATATACATCTTCAATCGTTGTTGCTTCTTCCCCAATGCTGGAAGCCAGCGCTTCCAATCCCACCGGTCCTCCTTTAAAGCGTTCGATGATTCCATGCAGATATTTATGGTCAACCCGGTCCAGTCCCAATTCGTCCACTTGCAGTCGATCCAATGCATCTTTGGCAACATCCAAAGAAATGGTCCCTTCGTTATAGACTTGTGCAAAATCCCGTACCCGACGAAACAGACGATTGGCAATTCGTGGTGTCCCGCGGGAACGCAGAGCCACTTCCCTGACCGCATCCAATTCAATATCCGTATTCATAACACGAGCTGTTCGTGCTACGATTTGTGACAACTCTTCCAATGAGTAATATTCCAATTGGGAAACAATCCCGAATCGATCTCGCAACGGTGCACTCAGATCACCAGCTCGTGTCGTTGCTCCTACCAGGGTAAACGGCGGCAACGATAAACGGATATTATGTGTGGTCGCCGTATCCTTTCCCACTACGATATCCAGGCAATAATCTTCCATTGCCGGATACAGCACTTCTTCAACTTGTTTCGGCAATCGATGGATTTCATCAATGAATAAGACATCACCGGGTTCCAACGTACTTAATATAGCAGCCAGATCCAGA
>NZ_PQNZ01000012.1:0-19005 GCF_004138385.1 Candidatus Nanosynsacchari sp. TM7_ANC_38.39_G1_1
ACTGCGAATTGAAGTGATGCGCCCCGCCACAACCACTTCCTGACCCGCCAGCTCATCATAATGGGCTAAAACCTCGCCGCAGCCATGCGTCCGCTCCGACCGCGCTGGATACGGATCAACGCCTAGTTCTCGCAGGGTTTCTAATTTTCGCAAACGTTCGTTTCGATAATCTTGCAGTGTAGCCATAATTATTTATTATAGCACACCCCTGTTAGTAGCTACGAAATTGCTTTGATTACGTAGATAGTCTCGCCTTTGGGTGTGTTAATAGCGGCGGTATCGCCCACTACCTTATCAATTAGTGCCACGCCCAGCGGCGATTCGTCGCTAATTTTGCCATTCAGCGGATCGGCTTCAACCGGGCCAACAACCGTATATTCAAATATTTTACCGCCAGATTCAAGCGTCACTCGACTGCCCAAACTAACTTTATGAGTGGTGCCGCCCTTGATATCCTCGGCGTTCTGCAAAATATCCTCAATCTCGGCAATACGCGTCTCGACTAGGCCTTGCTCTTCGCGCGCCTGATCATACTCGGCATTCTCGCTCAGATCGCCATAACCGCGCGCTTCAGCGATTTTCTCGGCAATCTCGCCGCGGCGACCCTTCAAGGCAGCTAGCTCTTCTTCAAGCTCTTTTCTTCCATCCTCGGTGATCTGATATGCTTTTTTCATGAGTTTTACTCCTTTCGTTATACCGCCCGAAACTTTCTCTGTCTAGAGAAACCCCAGCCCTCCAATACAAAATACTCAGATTAGTTCAGTGTAGCAAGCAACTCATCTGCCGTCAAGAGTCGTTGTTCGCCAGTCTGACGCGTTGACACCTCCCATTTACCATCATCAAGCAAGCGATCGCTGACCGTCACCCGATACGGAATGCCCAGCAGTTCGGCATCAGCAAATTTAACCCCTGGACGCTCGTCGCGATCGTCATAGATAGTTTCGATTCCGGCAGATTGCAACTTCTGATAGAGCTCGTCAGCTGTAGCGCGCGACTGGCTGCCAATTTGTACCAGATATACTTTAGCTGGTGCAATGTTTTCCGGCCAAACCAGCCCCTTGTCATCAGCAAATTTCTCGACAATCACGCCCATCACCCGGGTGATACCGATACCGTAGCTGCCCATATAAGCGTACTGCTCTACACCCTCAGCGTCAGTAAAGACCAAGCGCATTTCCTCGGACTTTTGCGTACCGAAGTTAAAGATATTGCCAACCTCGGCAGTTTTGACCCGTTCTAGTTCGCTGCGATTAATGCCCAGCTCCTTGACGGCGTCATCCAAAACCTCTTCGTTCACAGCAATATTTTTGCCGCGGTGCAGATAAATATAATCCTCGCCAGCGTCACAAATCGTCTGAAATTCGTGGCTAAATTTAGTGAAAGCTCCGCCCGAGGCAAACGTTACGTATGTTTCATCACCGATACCAAAGCGGTCATAGCAGCGCTTATAAGCCTCGATCGCGGCGTTATAATACTTATCCAAGTCTTCTTTGCTGGCGTGCACCGAGTACATATCTTTCATAACGAACTCGCGGCCGCGCATAATACCGCTTTTGGCGCGCAGCTCGTTGCGCAGCTTGTTCTGGAATTGGTAAACGCTAATTGGCAAATCCTTATAGCTCTTCAAATAATTACGCAGTAAATCAACAATCGGCTCTTCGTGCGTCCAGCCGAAACCAACCTCAGTACCGTCTTGCAATTTAGACTTAAACCAAACATCAACCAACTCGTCACTCCAGCGCCCAGTCTCCTGCCATGTTTCTTTACGCTGCAGTGTGCTCATGACTAGCTCTTGACTGTCAATTTTATTCATCTCTTCGCGGACAATTTGCTTAATATTCTCAACCACTTTTAGTCCCAGTGGCAAGTATGAATAAACACCTGCCATCGTTTTATGCACGTAACCAGCACGAATCAGCAGCTGGGCATTACGCGCCACCTCGTCAGCTGGCGCCTGCTTGATAGTTCGAGTAAAATTCTTACTTAGTCTCATAATATCCTCATTTTACCGTGAATCACGCATATCAACAAATTACCAAAACGCCACCGCAACATAAACTGCATAAAAAGCCACGCTATTCTTGATTGCGTGCAGCAAAAAGCCAGACCAAATCGATCCAGTATATTCGCGCAGCGTACAAAGCACCAAACTCAGCGCAAACGTATCAATACCAACATTCCACTGCCCATGCGCTACCCCAAAAAGCAAGCTAACAAAAAATACGTTAGCTGCTACTGGCAGCTTCGCCGAACGCAGCTTGCCATACAGTATACCGCGAAAAATTAACTCCTCGCATAACGGCACCACTATCACCAGCACCACAAAAGCTATCGCTAAATCTAGCGAAAATAGCCTGTCTGATACCCCAACATCTTGAGCCTGATTCGGGTTAAAGCCTGGTATGATAGCTTGCGCAACAAATGATAAGCTCACTGTCAAAGCAATGTAAGCCACCGCGCCAACGATTGCCATACCGATATCGCGCCACTCAATCAACCGCTGCGCGCCAGCCTGCTTGGCTGATACTGCTTTTTTAATACGCCAAGCTACCGTGCAAACGGCGGCAATTGTCAAGACATGAACAAAACATTGCAAAATTAGATTAACCACTGATACGTTAGCTTGTGCCAACCAACCTGTCCGCAATAGCAATCGCCCAACGCCAGCTACCGCATAAGCAGCCGCTACCATCAATATCGCCACCAGCAGCGTCCAGCCAATCCATGACAGTATCTGCCGCCGGGAAAAACGAAGCTTTTTTAAATTACCCACCCGCCAGCGTTTCATTTGAATAGTTTCCCGACGTCAGAAATCGTTACTAATATTATCAATACTACCAAAACCAAGAAGCCAGTACCATGAATTTTCTCCTCGATATCTTTGCGGAGCGGTTTCTTTATTAAGCGGAACAAAGCCGTCACAAACCACCGCCCGCCATCAAGCGCTGGAATCGGTAATATATTCATCACTGCCAGCGACAAAGCGATTAGTCCAGCAATCATCAAGACATAGCGGCCGCCAGCCTCGCCAGCCGCCGGAAACAACATGCCAAATATCGTTACCGGACCGCCGACACTATTGCCAACTGTTGCTAATTTTTGATTAGCCTGCTGCTGCGTCTGGTCGTTCGGCACGATTTTCATAGCCAGCCCCGTCAAACCATCATAGACAACTTGCCCAAGCCCTTGAATAGTTATCCCGGTCAATTGAGTAGTCAGCCCTACGCCGACAATTGGTGCCGACCAAGTCGAATGCATCAAGACCTCTTGAGATAAACTGACGCCCAGATAACCGCGCTTGTCATCATTGCTAGACCGCAATGCTACAGGCAGCACTGCCTCTCGACCGTTTCGCGAGTAGCGGATCTTGACTGTTTTACCTTTGTCGCGAGCTAATCTCTTGGTCAGCTCATCTGGAGTTTTAATCTTATCGCCATCAACCGACAGAATATCGTCGCCAGTTTTTAATCCGCTTTTTTGCGCTGGCAAGTCGTTCTCGACACCAGCTATCTTGACTTCTTTGCCTGAAGTTGTCGTGTCGCTAGCCACGGTGAATTGATTAGCGACAAGCGGCGGCATACCCCACCACGCCAAAATCGTAAATATCAACACCGCACTCAGCCAGTTCACCGCTACGCCAGCCAGCAAGATTTGTGTTTTTTGCCAAAATGTCGCTGCGCCGTAGTCGCCAGGCTGCTTATCATCGTCGTGCTCGCCTTGTAACTTAACGAAACCGCCTAGCGGCAGCCAGTTAATACTGTAATCAACATTTTTGCCCAAAAAGCTTTTCTTGACCTTCTTCTTGTAAGCTGCTGGCGGGAAGCCAATACCAAACTCCTCAACACGCACGCCGTAACGCCGCGCCACCAAAGCATGGCCCAACTCGTGCGTCACCACCAAAATAGTCAACACAATTATACCGACAATGATACCAAAAACTAAACTCATTTCACCCTCCAAACCGCCGCGAACGTTTCGCGTACTCATTTAGTATAGCGGTTATGTCGCGTTTTGTCATATCTGGCCACGATTTTTTAACAAAAATTAGCTCGCTATAAGCACTGCGCCACAGCATAAAATTGCTTAGCCGCTGTTCGCCGCTGGTGCGCACTATCAAGTCGCATGGCGGCACATCTGGCGTATACAAAAATTGCTCAAAGATTTGCGCTGTTACTTTTTTATGTGTTGAAAGCGTTTTGCGCAAGGTATTGACTGCATCTATAATTTCCTGGTGCCCGCCATAGTTAAACGACAAAATTGCCGTGCCGTGCGTCAAATCTTTGGTGGCCGCTTCGGCCTCGTCAATCGCTTTTTTGACTCGGCGGCTGAGGCGCACACGCGTCCCCGCCACCCTTAACCGTATGCCGTGTTCAACGAAAATATGTAAATCGCGCGTCAACATTTGCACCACCAAGTTCATCAAGTGCTTAACCTCTGGGCCGCTACGATGCCAATTCTCGGTACTAAAAATATACGCGCTAACATACGGCACGCCGCGATCGATAGTGTCGATGATAATTTCGCGCAACTTTTCATAGCCAGCGCTATGCCCTTCTTGCGCTGATAGACCCTGAGCTTTTGCCCAGCGGCGATTGCCGTCGACAATGAAGCCGACGTGTACTGGCAATACTTTCTCGCTCATTAGATGGTTAGAATATCCTTTTCTTTGTCCTTGAAAGCGGCCTCTAGCTTGTCTTGGAATTCATTCATCAAGCGATCAAATTCTTTTTCGATCATTTTGAGATCGTCCTCGCTCAACTCTTTAGCTTCCTTCATTTTTTTGGCGTCCTTGATGCCGTCTTGGCGAATGTTGCGCAAAGCGATTCGCGCTTCTTCTAACTTTTCTGACGCCTGACGAACCAACTGCTTGCGGCGCTCCTCGGTCAAGGCTGGTACTGGCACGCGCACTACCCGTCCATCGTCGCTCGGATTAAAACCAAGGCTCTGATCGTTACGAATCGCCGCCGCGATATTTTGCAAATTACTCGGGTCAAAAGGTGTCACGAGCAACATTTGCGCCTCGGGAGCTGTCACGTTGGCCACCTGATTGAGCGGCATGCTAGCACCGTAAGCTTCAACCATCACACCCGCTAACATACCTGGATGCGCCCGGCCAGTGCGAATCTTGCGCAGCTCCTCGCCAAAGTGCTCAAATGCGCCTGTCATTTTTGCTTCATATTCGTCTGTACTAAACATATATTCTCCTTTACTTTATTGTACCATTAAACGCTAATTTATCTGCGCCACTCCTAGCAAACTAGCCCGTCGGTCAAATCCCCGGCGCAAACGATATGCCTGGCGAAAATCTGGCGATCCGTCAATCTCTTGATAAGCATTCTCATCGAAAATCAGCCACACATCTAGCGGATAGTGCGGCCGTTCGGCTACCCGTGGCATCACTGTATGATACAAGCGGAAAAACGCATCAGTCGTGTGATATGGCATATATGGCACGAATGCTCGCCCCAAAACCTCCGGCTCGCTGCCATCCCGGTTTAGCGGCAAGCCGCCAGTCTCGCGAATCCGTTTAATAAACGCCGCCCGCCCTATCTCGTTGGTAAATTTGCGCGATTGCAGCCCGCAAACAATAATCTCTTGGTACATGAAACGATGCAAAAACACTATATCCACATAGCGCGAAATCTCGTAAGTCTTGGTGCGATTCGGCCCCATACCAACGAAAGGATTGTCGGCAAAATCATATCTATAAGCTGGAATATCAATATGAATAATTCCGCCCGTATCTTCGCTTAGCTGGTCTCGCAAAGCAATCAGCTGATCGTCAAGATCCTTGCTATCAATCCGCTCGTGGTCTTGAAAAACCTCGCTTTCTGGCCGCAAATCAATATCATCCAGCTCACTCGCACGCTCGCGCTCGCCGCCGCTTGGCTTTTCGCGGTTGCTATAAAAGTCAAAACTACCAGATTCAAAATTGCGCATCTACATTCCGCCGTTGATTGCTCATGCTTTTATCATACCAAAATAACCGCCATATTTCAGCGGTTATATTGGCTGTATAAGACGTAGGCTTATTCGCCGCCAAGCTCGATACGCTTGAATTGGCTAACACGTACATTCTCGCCGCGCAGCGCTACTTGCTCTTTGATCAGCTCGCCGACGGTTTTGCTGTCGTCAAGTACGAAAGCCTGCTCGGATAGGACTTGTTCGGCAAAATACTTGTTGAGTTGTCCTTCGACAATTTGCTCGCGCATATTCTCTGGCTTATCTTGCAAACTGTCGCTTGCCAAAAACTCCTGCTTTTTCGCTTCGTAAACGTCGCTCGGAATATCCTCGACCGTTGCATATTTTGGCGCCATCGCTGCGATCTGCATAGCAATTTGGTGCGCAAACTCCTTGAATTCTGGCAAGCGCGCCACGAAATCAGTTTCGCAGTTAACCTCGACAACCACGCCGATACGGCCCGAGTGCACGTAACTCTCAATCAGACCTTCGCGCGTCTCGCGGTCGCCTTTTTTCTCGGCCTTAGTCAAGCCTTTCTTACGCAGTGCCTCGAGAGCTTTATCGAAGTCGCCCTCGGCTTCAACTAGCGCCTTCTTAGCATCGGTTAGCCCAATGCCGCTTAATTCTTTCAGCTTTTTAATGTCTTCAATTGATACGCCCATCCTATTTCTCCTCTTTTTTAGTCTTGCCTTCGTTCACTGCTGCTACAAAGTAGTCTAGCAACAATTGCAAACCTTTGATCGCGTCGTCGTTGCCCGGAATCGGATATTCGACTTTGCTCGGGTCGGCGTTAGTATCAGCGATCGCCACCACTGGGATACCGAGATTTTCTGCTTCAGCAATAGCATTTTTATCAACCAGCATATCGAGTACGATTAAAGCGCCAGGCTTACCATTCAATTCTTTGATGCCGCCGTATTTGAAGTTCAAACTATCGATTTCTTCTTGGTAGCGCTGAACTTCTAGCTTATTGTAGCGCTTCTCGAGATCGCCGTTGTCCATGCGGCGCTCGAGGTCGCGCAGCTTTTTGATTTGCGCGTTAGTAGTGGTGACATTAGTTAGCATGCCGCCGATCCAACGATTCACCACAAATGGCTGGCCAGCCGACTCGGCAGCCGCTTTGACGATATCTTTGGCCTGCTTTTTGGTGCCAACAAACAAAACTTTTTTGCCGCTCGCTACCGTCTTGGTAATAAACGGTAAGGCTTTGTCTAGCGCCTCAACTGTCTTCGCTAAATCAATAATATGGCTATCCTGGCGTTTTGAGTGAATATACGGCGCCATCTTTGGGTGCCAGCGGCTAGTTTTGTGTCCAAAATGAACACCAGCCTCAAACAAAGCTTTCATGTCTACTGCTACAGACATCAGTTTACTCCTTTTCCTCGCCCGCTGCTTTTGGAGCTGCAACGGGCTGTGTCGTTAAAATTATTACTATAGTAGCGTAACATTATTAGCTATTTTTTTCAACAGCAAAAGGATTTCTCGAAGGCCTATTTGTACCAGATGCCTGCGCCAGAGATCCTGCTAGTCGTTCTAGAGAATCACAATTAGAACAATCGGCAAATTGGCTAGAACCAACTTCGGAAGAAAATAATAAATAGGTTTCCCTCTTGTTATCGTTATCTTTACTGCCGATTAGTTCACTTACGACAGAGACACTATCTCCTTTAGCAACAATCAGCCACCCTTTTCTATCGCCACCCTCTTCACGAACAACACCAACCATGCGGTGATTTACCCCATTTTCATCATCGCCTTCTTCTACATTAGTTCTTATAACTAAACCTGTTTCTTCATTTTCAAAAAATGATTCACCAGGCTGCAGACTAGCAACATAGCCTTTTATCTCTTTTATTCTTTCTCTGATCAATTCTGGGTCGCACTTATCGGTATCTGGTGATAAGCCAAGAAACATTTCTGTCATATCTCGCCTCCTAATGTCATATTAACATTTTCCCTTGACACTAGCGAACCCGCCACGCTAGTTACTAAGATATTCTTCGTTCTCTTCCAAAATACCTTCTCTAGCCAGCTAGCAATTCTATTATAACCAGGAATTTTCATTTCAATAAGTAAGTCCTCTATAGCGCGGTTCAAAGGTAACTTTGACCTCAAATTAGCCTCCCCGTCTTGTACGTCTATATACGCATCTTCTGGCGGAGCATATACGGCTAAACCTTTGTCCAAACAAGAGAGGCATTCCGCCAGGCTTGCTTCTCCGTCAAAACGACGAGCGCCAGAGCACGACATCAGATTGATATTTCGCAAACCATCATCGCCTGCTTTTATCATATTGATGAGCAAAGTAATAGGGTCCTGCCTTAATACACTGGTATCTCTTGGCAGAGTATAACCAGAGGCTAATAACAATCCATTAGCACTGCCATGGCCAGCGATAGTCAACCGATCGATAGTATCAATGCCCATATTCTGCAACGTCGCAACTCTATCTTGAGTATCGTTAGCAGAACCTACTTCGATGGGTATAATATCCGAAGACTCTGTACGTCTGAAATTTTTAAAGGCGCCATTATGATCGCCCGATTTGCCAATTAAAACAACCGACCACGACTTTTCTTCACCCTTACCATTCACCAAATCAACCATGCTATCTAACGTTTGCAACGACCAGCGAGAAAAAATTGCTATCCCAAGTTTATCATGCAGTTTAAGCACATTATCGCGGCCCAAATGCTCCATAGCTCTTATATACTCCATATAATCTGTTTGACCTTCTTCCGTCATATAGGCCTCCCCTATATTAATCGTCCCATATTGTCCTATATATTCACCGTATTCATCTATGACAGATTTAGCCGATTCGTCATCGCCAAGCAGTACTCTATTACACATTTCATACCGCCATATCATCCGTTCGTAATCGCTATTTACAAAATGAATATCTTTCTTATCTACGATACGACCACCGCTATCATGAAACTCCTCTCTAGCAGCCTGGGCGCAACGATACACTGTACCATTACCCGATTCAAGCATCCATTTTACATACTCGCTACAGACATCCGGATACTCAAGCAAATCGTCTGGCCAATCGACTAATGGTACGTCGGCAATTTCTTCAACTAGTTTGATAGCTTTACTTATAGCGGAACGCTCTTCTCGCGACCGTTCGTCTCTAGCTAGGCAGACATTCCTAATGGTTCTATCTAGATATCCTTTATATTTTACCTTCAATTCTGCCAGGTCGCCTTTGCGCATTTCATCTATATCATCGCACAACCTTCTGAAGAAGTCGCGACGTCTACTATACTCGTCGTCCTCAGTGCTTACAGCTTCTATTTCTAGCGGCGTTTGTGCAGGGTAATGTTCAGGTGTTTTGTCATTTGTCATTTTTGTTTCTGTTACGTATCCATCGTAATTATACACTATTTTTGCTAATATTCACCTTTTTTGTTATGCTTACATCATGAAAGAGCGTTTTCGCAAGATTTCGTCGCGCGCCTCAACGCTAGCTGGTTCGGCTGGCGTGTTTATCCTAGCAGCCGCTTCAATAGCTGTTTGGTTTATCACCGGGCCGATTTTTAACTTCTCTGACACCTGGCAGTTGGTTATCAACACTGGTACGACGATTGTCACTTTTTTGATGGTATTCTTGATCCAAAATACCCAAAACCGCGATAGTCGTGCTATTCAGCTTAAGCTTGATGAACTAATCCGCTCCACCAAGGGCGCCCGCATGCGCTATGTTGGATTAGAAGACTTCAGCGACGAAGACCTAGCTGATATCGAGGAGGAAATTCGCGCTATCACCCAGCTGCCGGCCTCGCAGCGCGCGCTGCGCAAACTTCACGACAAAATCAGCAGCGAGAAGGAACGCCGTAGCAACGAGAGACATCGTAAACTGCATCTTTGACAACTATACAGTTTTTTGCTAGAATACTACAGTTATGAAAAGCAGTATTCACCCACAGGACTATCGCCTGGTCGTATTTAGCGACGAACAAGCAGGCTTCGCGTTCTTGACTCGCTCAACAGCGCAATCTACCGAAACAATCAAGTGGAAAGACGGCCAGACTTACCCGTTGGTCAAAGTCCACATTTCGAGTAAATCGCATCCATTCTTCACTGGCGAAGAAAAGATTATCGATACCGAAGGCCGCGTTGACCGCTTCAAGGCCCGCCAAGCCGCCGCGAAGGCCCGCCGCGAAGCTCTCGTCAACAAAGCAAAAAAGGCTAACGCCGCCGCTGCCGCCAAGGCTCAGCAAGCTGCCGATGACAAAACCAGCGACAACAACGCTAAACCAGCCAAAACCTCCAAAAAAGCTAAGAAACAGGTCGACAAGAAAAGCTAGACACCATCAATCGCATAATAAAACATCACTGCTATCTGTCAGCGATGTTTTATTTTTCTTGCCTGATCCACAAAAACACCTTTACATCTGACCTATCTGCCACCCTTAACCCTAATATGTACCCCACCAACATCTAAAACTTGCCACGAATCTAGCGGCGATATTATACCTTAAAACTCTTATTCCGCCAATATATGCTATAATTTTATAAGTTATGGCAAAGATTTCTCTCGATTTGGACGCTTTGAAAGCCGAACGCGCTCGCCTCGGCGATTTTTTAGCAAGTCCCGACGCTTACAGCTCGCCAGATTTTACTGCCAACAACAAACGTTTCGCCGAGTTAGAGACCATTATCGCTACCGCCAGCGAACGCAATACCATCGAGAAGCAGCTAGCGGAGGCAAAAAACTTAGCCCAGGGCAACGATGAATTAGCCGAACTAGCCAAAGCAGAGATTCCCGAGGACGAAGCTAAAATCGCCGAACTCGACGATAAGTTATTCATATTACTAACACCCAAAGACCCGAACGACGAGAAAAACATCATCATCGAGATCCGCGCTGGCGCTGGCGGCGACGAAGCCTCATTATTTGCGGCGGAGCTGTACCGCATGTATCTACGCTGGTGCGAAGCCAATGGCTATAAAACCGAGCTAATTAGCGAGTCCGCTAACGATTCTGGCGGCTACAAAGAAGTCATTTTCATGGTCAAGGGCGACGCGCCATATGCCAAATTGAAATTTGAAGGCGGCGTCCACCGCGTCCAACGCGTCCCAGTCACTGAAAGTCAAGGCCGTATTCATACCAGCACCGCCACTGTCGCCGTCTTACCCGAAGCCGAAGAAACTGATGTTGAAATCAACCCGAACGACCTGCGCGTCGATATTTACCGCTCCAGCGGCCATGGCGGCCAGAGCGTCAACACCACCGACTCGGCGGTACGCATTACTCACCTGCCAACTGGCATCATAGTTACCAACCAAGACGAGAAGTCGCAAATCAAGAACCGCGAAAAAGCCATGAGCGTGCTGCGTTCGCGGCTGCTGCAGATGAAAATTGACGAAGAAAACGCCAAATTAAGCGCTGAACGGCGTTCGCTAGTCGGCACTGGCGACCGCTCTGAAAAAATCCGCACCTATAACTTCCCGCAAGACCGCATCACCGACCACCGCATTCACTACAACCGCAGCAATATCCCCGCCGCCATGAACGGAGACATCAACGATTTAATTGAACAGCTGCAAGCTTACGAACGAGAATTAAAAGCGCAAAACGCCGACCAGCAATAATCTATCGCCTGCCTCGCCCCTGATCATATTAATTTAGTTTGACCGCTACAAACTTGCATTTTATACTATTCGTATGAATATATCGGCATGGCTCGATCACGCAATCAAACAATTACGAGAAATTGGCGTCGATTCTGCCAGGTTGGATGCAGAACTTATCTTGGCTAATACGCTGCGGAAAAATCGCACCTACCTGCACGCTCACCCCGAAGACGACATCGACCCGCGGCGTGTTGATATTGCTAATGCTCGGCTGCGTCTGCGATTAGAACGCGTACCGCTTGCTTATATCTTAGGTTACCGCGATTTTTACGGCCGAAGATTTACAGTGTCGCCGCAGGTTTTAGTACCTCGTCCAGAGTCAGAAGCCACCATAGAGCTGCTAAAAGAACTTGGTGTTTCTGGCAAGCTGCTAGATATCGGTACTGGCAGCGGCTGCTTGGGCATCACCGCAAAATTAGAGATCCCGAAACTTAACGTATTTTTATCTGATATTAGCCAGCCAGCCTTGCGCGTTGCCCGTCAAAATGCTGAAAAATTTCAAGCCGACGTCGCTCTGATAAAAAGTAATTTGTTGCGCGCCGTACCTGGCAAATTCGATATAATTATCGCTAATTTGCCATATGTCGACCGTTCGTGGCAGCGCTCGCCCGAGACTAATCATGAACCAGCATTAGCACTCTTCGCCAAAGACGAGGGCTTGGCGCTAATCTACCAGCTGATAGACCAGCTACCAGTACACTTAAATCCTGACGCCCTAATCTTTTTAGAAGCCGACCCGCGGCAGCACGGCGCAATAATAGCCTACGCTGGTTCGCGCCAGCTGCGGCATAAACTAACACGCGGCTTTATCGTCGTACTGCAAGCATAATTTGCTTATTCTTGATAGGCCGCTAGCGTCGCTTTGATATTCATCGTTTTACCGCTGCGCATCACCGTCAAATCAATAGTATCGCCCGGCTGATACTGCCCAAGAACGCTTGATAAATTACCTCGCGCGCCCAATTCAGTACCATTAACCTTGGTAATGATATCCTTGTCTTGAATACCAGCTTTAGCGGCCGGGCTGTTAGCGGTAACACCAACGTCCTCGCTGCGGCCGCCAGTCACGTACGCGCCATATTTTGATGGCAAACTATAATGCTTGGCTATTTCCGGCGTGATATCCGTGTAATTGACGCCCAGATACGCTCGCTGCACGCCTTTGCCAGCCAAAACTTGCTGGATTGTACCTTTTGCTGCGTTAATCGGGATCGAAAAGCCAATTCCTTCAGCATTCGAAGCTACCGCTGTATTAATACCGATAACCTGCCCGCTGTAGTTAATTAACGGCCCGCCAGAATTGCCAGAATTAATAGCCGTATCGGTTTGCAGCATATCAGTCAGAGATTCCCGCGAGTTACCGCTGCTATCGCTCGCCGAGACCGCCCGGCCCTTACCAGAAATAATACCTTTAGAAACGGTGTTCTGATACTGTCCTAGCGCATTACCGATAGCAATAACGTTCTGCCCGACTCGGGCTGTCGACGAGTCGCCTAGAGCTGCTGGTGTTAAATTATTAACGTCTTTGATCTTTAAGTAAGCCAAATCATTCAACGGATCGGTACCAACTAGCGATACTACGTCGTAAGTCGACCCGTCCGAGGCTACAATCGTAACCGACTGCGCGCCTTCTACAACGTGCTTATTAGTAAGAACGAAGCCGTCTTTACTGAGAATAATACCTGTACCGGCCGCCTGCACCTGGCGGGAACCGCCAAATAGCGATTGCAACTTAGTATTGGTGACTATCGACACCACGCTTGGCGAAACTTTGTCAATAATATCAGAAACAGAAGCCTCCTTACTATCAGCCGCCAGATTACCGTCAACGAAAGTATTCAGAGAATTGCGGCCTCCTCGCATTAGCAGCGTACAAGTTATGCCGCCAGCCGCCAAAATAATCGCCGCAATCACGATAGAGATCGCTAGCCAAACCGTCTTCTTCTGGCAAGGTTTAGTAACCGCAACAACCTGAGGTGGTAGCGGCTGTGAGTCTGACGATCGCGGTGTAGCATTTTCCTGCTTATTATTCATCAGAAACCTCCTCTATTCGATAATTTGATCATATCCATTATACTTACTATGCGCATATAGTCTTAAAGAATCCTTAAAAATCTGCTTAACGCCCTACAAAGCATCGCTGCCGCTCAAAACCGCAAAGATATACGCCACAACCATCGTCATTGCCGTTAATAAT
This sequence comes from Candidatus Nanosynsacchari sp. TM7_ANC_38.39_G1_1, assembly GCF_004138385.1. Classification (NCBI taxonomy): domain Bacteria; phylum Candidatus Saccharimonadota; class Candidatus Saccharimonadia; order Saccharimonadales (SeqCode); family Saccharimonadaceae (SeqCode); genus Candidatus Nanosynsacchari; species Candidatus Nanosynsacchari sp. TM7_ANC_38.39_G1_1. Next base: position 13,802 of record NZ_PQNZ01000012.1, read on the forward strand.
ATCGGCATTGCAATATCAGCGAAGCGAACTTCGCCGTGTTTATGATAGCTACGCGCTGTCCGCTCAGCCACGAAACCCATCAATACTGCAAATATAGCGAACTGCGATACCTTGATAGCAGCCAAACCCGGAATAGTATAAGCAATCATCCAATAATACGAGATCCAGCCGAGTTCAGCGCACACTGTTGCTGCTGCTATCGCGTAAAGATTAGTGCTGATTCCCTCGTAGCGGCTAGCTACATGCCGCGCTGACGCATAAGCAATCACCCAAACAATTGCTACGAAATAAAACGAATCCCATGAATAAGCTGTCAACGACAGTGTCACTAGCCCCAAGAACAGCGCAGTACCAGCCTGAATAACCGCATACGTGTATTTTGAGCGCTGCTTGATAAATAGCAGCCAGACAATATGCAACGCTGTTAGCCCCAGCTGAAGTATAATGTACCCGCCCGACAGCCAAATTAACAGCGCAAAACTAACGCCAACTATAATATCCACCAAATTAGACAAAACATTAGCCGCCCAAAAACGCGGCCTTACCGACAAAATCCGCCATTTGCCAAGCGCCACCAGCAGCAAAGCAAAAATTGGCGAATTAGTTACATAAATAGTTCCAAACACCGCCAGCGCCAGTAAAATATTAAGCGATGCATAAGCCAGCGAGCTTGCCTTAGAGCTATACTTATGCTTTTTTGTTGAACTCATACCGCTTAATTATACCACCTTAGTATTGTTTCTATAACCCGCCTACTCGCCGGCATTCGGCTTGACTGCTATGATAATAACGTAGTCTACCTCTGCATTATATTTGACGCCTGGCACGCTCTGTGCCGCTTCTGGGGCAGCGCCGTAAAGTGACTGCAGTTTTACAGACGTAGCTGTCTTGGCGCGCGTTGAGACTTTATATATCTTGTTGCTAGAATACGAGCCGTTTTGCGGCGCATTACCGACAGTACTAACCGTCATGCCAAGCTCAGTTAATTTATCGGCTTGTTTTTGCGCCACGCCTGATACGCCAGTAGCATTAAGTACAACAACGTTAGCATTTTCTTTAGTGATATCTGTCGCATAGAGGTTTTTCTTGACGAAAGCCCGCAGCTGGCTGTAATCATACGTTCCGGCTGTCGGCACCACCGAACTAGCGCCGCCGTACGTGCCGGTTGTCAAGATAGCTGGCTCGGCATCAATCAAACTGACGCTTTTGATATTATCGCTTTTGATGTTGTGTACTAGCTCGACCAGCGTACGTACTTCGCTCTTTTCGAAATTAGTTCGTAAATTCTTGCCAATCGCGTCGATAATACCAGAAATTTTAGTAAAATCTGCCAGTGTGCCGGCACTCAAGGCCTTGTCGCGAATAGCAACCATAATCTTTTGCTGGTTTTTTTCGCGGTCGAAATTAGATTGCTCGAAACCGTACGTTGGCGCTCGGTCACCGCGCGCCATCGCCAAATACAGCGCGTGCTCGGCATCTAATTCTACTTCGCCGTTCGGATAACTGATATAGTGGCCGCGCGGACAACGCTGAGATTTCTCGGCAGACGTCGTACCACACTTCCAGTCAAAATTACTATCCATCACACCATTCGGATTGCGGCTGTCAATGGTAATCTTGATACCGCCAAGCGCCCCCACCAAATCACGCATCACACTATAATTCAGGTGAACCGAATATTGCACATCAATACCAAATATATTACCAACAAAAGCTCTAGTTGCTGTCTGGCGTTCCTCCTCGGCGCTGTCGCTCGACCAATTATCGTTGACGCAATTAAAATAAGCGTTAATCTTGCCAGAATAACCCGCTTGGCAACTCTTACCATATTTGACATATAAGTCTCGAGGCACGCTAATCATATAAGCATTCTTTTTGTTCTGGTCAACGCTAAGGATCATCATCGAGTCGGTTAGATATCCCGCTTCGTGACCAGCGTCGTCTTCTGAAGTGCCAAGTATTAGAATATTGCTGCGACCATGAGCATCTTGCTTGAGCGGTTTCTTCTGTACAAAACCAAATATATCGCCCTTGAAGACGGCATTACCCGCCATCAAAGCTCGTACTCCCAGGAAAATACCAATACCAAGCACAACAACGGTTACTGCGATCGCTGTACGCTTGGCGATTTTTTTCCAATCGCGCTTTTTCCGACCATTTTTTGGCGAGCCCTTGCCAGAATGTTTGGATGGAGATAAATCAAGATTATTACTAATCTCGCGCAAAGACTCGTCAATATCGCTGCGAACACCTCTATTTGGCGCCGAAGTAATCGGCCGCGGCGGCAATTGCTGCTGACGCCGTACAGACACAGTATGTCCCATATCGCCGAAATTAACCGCTGGTTTTTTCTGGCTATCAACAGGCGCTCTGCGCGCAGGAGTATTTCGCGGTACAAAACCGTCTATCGCTCGCTTCACCATATCTATGTACTATAAAGGATTTTAGCTAAAAAATAAATATCGCGCTTATTGTTTCGTTGGTTTTTACAGCGTATAATACGTGTAATGGAAGCTAGCTATCTCACCCGCCATCCGCGTCTTCGAGATTTTCTAAGTTTTAGCGGATTTGTTATTGCAGTGCTAATTGGCACTTTGCTATTAAATGCTTACGTTTTTCGCAGTTTTTCCGTCTCTGGACACAGCATGGATAATACTCTCGCCGACGGCGACCGGTTAATCATTAACCGAATACCTGTAACCATGGCACAGATACAAAATAAACCGTATTTGCCAGAACGTGGAAAGATTGTTGTTTTTGTCAATCCAGTCTATAGGCCTGGAGCACCCGATCGCTACATCATCAAACGCGTAATTGCCTTCCCCGGCGAACGCGTCGTTGTCAAGGACGGCGTGCTAACAGTTTACAATAATAAATATCCCGAAGGCTTTCATCCAGACGACAGCACGCGCAAAAACAACGTCGGTCCAAAATCACCGACTAGTCACGACGGCGAGTGGACAGTTCCAGAGGGTTCTATTTTCGTAGCGGGCGATAATCGAGTCGGCGACAACTCATTCGACTCGCGTAGCGGACTGGGCTTCATTCCAACCTATGACATTGTCGGACCAGTGGCTCTGAGAATCTTTCCGCTAGGCAATGTAGACTCGTTTTGATTTTAAGATTAAGATTACAGACTAGCAGCCTAATAACCTTACGTGTAGTTTTTACAACGTTGGATTAGTGTAATTAAACGGTTATTCGCCCAGCAGCTTAGCAATTCGCTCGAAGTCTGCTTGATCTTTGAATGAAATAATAATCCGTCCGGCACCTTTTCGAGTCTCTTTGACAACAACTGGCGTTCCGAAACGCTTAGCAAAAGATTCCTCTTCGCGGATAAATCTCGAGCTGCGGACAGCTTTTCTACCTTTAGTCGATGCTGCACCATGCAACTTTTTATAATTCGAGACATAGCGCTCAATCGTCCGCGCGCTCCATTGTTCTTTTATAATTATCGGGACAACCCGCAAAATTTCTTCTTCCGGCAGGCTCGTCAGCGACCTCGCTTGACCTTCGCTTAATTCGCCGCGCGCTACTATATCGCGCACCGCCCCCGGCAAGCGCAACAGGCGCATTGTGTTAGCAATTGCCGCCGATGTCTTACCAACACGCTTGCCAATATCATCTAAAGTCAGATTAAATTGATCGCGCAATTTCAAATACGCTGTCGCTGTCTCTAGCGGATTAAGGTCGCGGCGCTGGATATTCTCAATCAGCGACAGTTCTAACCGATGCTGGCCCGATAGCGTCCGCACCAGCGCTGGAATCCGATCAAGCTTCGCCAGCTTAGAAGCCCGGAAACGGCGTTCGCCAGCCACAATCATATAGCCGTCGCCATGCGGCCGCACCACTACTGGCTGCAATACGCCATGCTCTTTGATCGATTTACTCAATTCAACCAACGCATCGTCATCAAATTCGCGGCGCGGCTGATCTGGATCGGGCATAATTGACGCTAATTTAATATAGCGCAAATCGCTAACGCGTTCGTCTTGCTCGGCTGTCGGATCGAACGATTCGTCTAGCAGCTCTGTCGGAATAAGCGAGTCAAAACCTCGCCCTAGGCCCTTTTTAGCCGGCACGCTCAATCACCTCCCTGGCTAGCGCTTTATAAGCTCGAGCGCCTTTACTAAACCTATCATACGCACCAATCGGCAAGCCGTGGCTCGGTGCCTCAGCCAAGCGGACATTGCGCGGAATCTTCGTTTTGAATACTTTGGCTGGAAAATGCTTCGAAATCTCGTCTAATACTTGCGTCGACAGTGATGTGCGGTTATCAACCATTGTCGGCAACACACCTACCAAATCAAGCGTTGGATTGAGATTTTTGCGCACTAGTTTCATCGTTTCCAGTAACTGGCCTAGGCCCTCTAACGCATAGAATTCTGCTTGTACCGGCAGCAAAACATACTGAGCGGCAATTAACGCATTAACCGTCAACAAGCTCAAACTCGGCGGACAATCAATGATAATGTAATCGTACTCTATGGTGCAAGCCTTGATAGCATATTTCAGACGGCTGAAACGATAATCAGTCTGGGCTAGCTCTACTTCGGTATTAGCTAAGGTTGGCACAGCAGGCACCAACGATAGGTTATCAAACTCGGTTGGGACTGTTACTTCTACTAATTTTTTACGGCCGAGAATAGCATCAGCAATAGTTACTTCTAAGCTCTGCTTATCAATACCTAAGCCGCTAGTTGCATTGCCCTGCGGATCGAAATCAATCAATAGCGTCCGCTTGCCCATCTTTGCCAGATAGTAAGCCAGATTAATTGACGTTGTTGTCTTACCCACGCCGCCTTTCTGATTGGTAACCGTTATGATAGATGCCACTGTTTATCTGCCCTCTCTGCTTACGTTTAATTATACCACAAACATCTAGTAAATATGAAATTGCCCTGCTTCAAAGAACAGGGCAATTTATCAAGTTTGTATCTACTATTTAATCGAAGTAATCTCGATACGGCTATATTTTTGACGATGGCCGTTTTCTTTGTGAACGCGTTTTTTAGCTTTGTAGCGAATGACGCGGATTTTATCGCCTTTGACTTCCGCCTCAACGACTTTCGCCTTTACTACCGCGCCTTTTACCGTTGGCGTGCCAACTTTTGTTTTATCACCATCAATCACTAGAAGTGCGTCGAGAGTGAGTTCTTTTGTGCCTTCAGGGAGGAGATCCACCAAGAGGGACTCTTTTTCGC
>NZ_PQNZ01000013.1:0-18872 GCF_004138385.1 Candidatus Nanosynsacchari sp. TM7_ANC_38.39_G1_1
ACGCTTCACTTGGTGCTTTGCTGCACAAGCTGAAGGGCAAAGAAAAATGGCTCATCCCAATCTTGATGGTGCTATTTGCCATCGGTGGTACGACATATGGTATGCAGGAAGAAACGGTGGCGTTTTACGCCTTGATTATACCGATGATGATCGCTGCTGGTTATAACGCTATGACTGGTGTGATGATCATCGTACTGGGTGCCGGTACTGGTGTGCTTGGCTCAACCATCAACCCATTCTCTACTGGTGCTGCCGCAGCAACAGCAGATGTCAAATTGGGTAATGTGATTCCAATCATGTCCGTTGTTTTGGGGTTGTGTCTGATCGCGGCAATCATCTTTACTATGCGTTACGCCGCAAAGGTCAAAGCTGGCAAATATAAAGAGGATGCTCGTCACAAACCAACCGTTGCTGCTCTGGATATGGAAAACATACCGAAGTTCACCGCAGCGCGCAAAGTTGTCATGGCTATTTTTGCCATCACCTTTGTATTGATGATTCTTTCCCTTATCCCATGGGGAAGCTGGAACATCACCTTCTTTACTGATATGTTTAATAAGACCGCAGAACTACCGGTTGTTGGTCCAGCACTTGGTGTGCTTCACACGGTGCCATTTGGTGAATGGTTCTTTAGTGAGATTACGACATTGTTCTTGATCTCAACAATCATCATCACTGCGATTTACTACAAAGAATTTAAGAAAGAAGACACCGTGCCAGTCAATGCTTTTATTGACGGTGTGAAAGATATTTTGCCAGTCGCTTTGATCATCGCGGTGGCAACTGGTGTGTCTGTCATTATGGCTAATGGTGAGATTCAAGACACGGTTATTCATTGGGGTGAATCATTCCTGAAGGGAACTAGCGGTAGCGTTGTCGGTGTCTTGGCATATCTGTTCTACTTGCCAATGTCATTCATCGTGCCATCATCATCAGGTTTGGCAGCAGCAACCATGCCAGTCATCGCGCCAATCGCCGACCTGGTTGGTTCCAGCAAAGAGATCATGGTGGCTGCCTTTGCAACCGCTTCAGGCTTGGTTAATATGATGGCGCCAACTATCGCTTCCTTGATGGGTGGTTTGGCACTGGCCGGCGTTTCATACCGTGCATGGCTCAGACGTTCAGCACCAATCATGGCAGTCTTTGCAATCATCAGTGTTGCGGTCATCACTGCCTTTGGAGTGTTAGGATAGTCTATGGATAAGCAGCGAACCATTGTCGTTGCTCTTGGAGGTAACGCCCTGCAGAAGCAGGGCGAAGCCTCTTCTGAAGCACAGCGTCGAGTAGCGGCTGAGACGATACGACAGTTATTGCCGCTTGTTCAGGCAGGACACAGAGTAGCTATTGTTCATGGTAATGGTCCCCAGGTGGGAAACATTGTCTTGCATGAAGAGGCTGTTAATACCGATGATGTACCGAGCTTACCGCTGGATGATTGTGGGGCGATGAGCCAAGGGCTGATCGGCTTTTGGTTGCAGCAAGCCTTTCAGGACAGCTTTAGGGCTCACCAGATGAGTGATAAACACGCTGTTAGTTTGGTGACGCAGACTATTGTCTCTGGTGATGATGCGGCGTTCCAAAACCCAACCAAACCAATCGGTCCGTTCTATTCAGAAGAAGAAGCCAAAGCAGTGCAGGCTGAGCGTGGTTATGTTGTCAAGGAAGATGCTGGTCGTGGTTGGCGCCGTGTGGTGCCATCGCCAAAACCAGTGGAAATTGTTGAAGCACCGATCATCAAAGCTTTGGTAGAAGCGGGTGTCCTGGTCGTCTCAACTGGTGGTGGCGGCATCCCCGTGCTGCGCCAGGAAGACGGCACGCTCACAGGTGTTGAAGCAGTTATCGATAAAGACTTTGGGGCGGCAACATTGGCTAATTTGCTGCACGCAGACACTCTGCTCATCTTGACTTCGGTTGATGCAGCCAAGGTTAATTTCAACCAGCCAAATGAAGAAGCGTTGGGGCAAATCTCTGCAGAAGAGATGCAAAAACACATTGACGATGGTCAGTTTGCGGCTGGATCCATGCTGCCAAAGGCGCAAGCAGCACTACAATTTGTGTCAGGTGGCGAGGGTCGTACCGCAGTCATTACCTCATTGGAAAAAACCACTGAGGCTATCGACGGGACAGCGGGCACGCGGATTGTTTCATAGCCAAAGCATTGCTTTTATCTAATTTTCATGATATAAATAACAGGTATGTTGCAGTATCTTAAATCTGATGATTCTGGCAAGCTGACCATCAGAGAGAACTTAGTCAAAGGTTCTTGGATTCGTTGTGAGCGGCCAAATGAAGAGGAGATTTCTCAGCTGTTGTCGTTGGGAATTGATGCTGATATCATCACTGACGCACTGGACCCTCACGAGGTTCCTCGTTTGGACGCGGACAACGAGCGGACATATTTGATTGCCCGATTGCCGGATACTGATGATGATTTTAATGATTTTACCACGCCAATTTTGTTTGTGATTCATGCGGATTATATCATCACCATATCGCGAGACAGTCTGGGGAGGCTATGGCAGCCATTCATTGATAAACATGTGGCGTCTACTTCAAGCCGCATTGCCTTGTTGGTCGACATGATTGATGCCCTGGCAACACAATATCAGCGCCGCGTGGCTGCCATCAACCGTCAAATGCGGGCGGCGACTGGCGACATTCGCACCTTGCGGGCGCGCGATATTGCCACGCTGGCCGAATATGAGCGCAAATTGAATGATTATATGGACGCCTTGGTGCCGATGAATTTATCAGTGGAGCGAATGATTGCTCACAAGGCGTTGATGCTTCGGTCTGACGCCAAAGAGGATGTTGAAGATATTTCTATTGACCTGGAGCAGGTGATCAGTCGCTGTAAATCGTTGCTGCGTACCATCACCAATGTGCGCGATAGCTACCGGGCAGTGATGGATACACGCCTGAACGAAACCATTCGGCTGCTGACCGTTATCACGGTGGCACTCACCATACCAACCATGATCGCTGGCTTGTTTGGTATGAATGTGCCAGTTCCTGGTGGTGATGACCCGGCAATGTTTTGGAAAATCACCGGCGTCAGCGCTGTGGCGGCATTGTTGATTGGCTATTATTTTTTGCGCCGCCGCTGATAATCACCCAAAAGTCAATAACCCTATTTCTTGACTAGTGCTATACTAGAACTATGAGTAAAATTATTGAAGTTCACGGTTTGACCAAGCGCTACGGTGATCAAACGGTGGTAAAAGGCATAGACTTCAGTGTTGAAAAGGGCGAAATCTTCGGTATTGTGGGCCCTAACGGCGCTGGTAAAACAACAACGCTAGAAATGCTGGAGGCATTGCGCACTATCGATGATGGTACGGCTGTCATTGATGGTATTGACGTAGCTAAACATCCCAAAAAGATCAAAGACATCATTGGTATTCAGCTGCAGTCGACCAACTTTTATGACCACTTGACATTAACTGAGCAATTGAAAATGTTTGCCAGTTTGTATGGTAACAGGATTGACGTAACTGCATTGCTAGCTAAGGTTCAGCTAACAGAGAAAGCTAAAAACTATGCCGAGCAATTGTCCGGCGGACAAAAACAGCGCTTCGCTATCGCTTCAACTTTGGTCAATAATCCAAGAGTTTTGTTCCTAGATGAACCAACTACTGGCCTAGATCCACAGGCTCGCCGCAACTTATGGGATCTCATCAAGCAAATACGTGAAGAAGGCGTTACTATTGTCTTGACAACGCACTATATGGATGAGGCTGAGTTACTTTGTGATCGTTTGGCGATTATGGATAATGGCGAGATTGTCACTATTGATTCACCACATAACTTGATTCAGCAACTGCTCAAACGTGGTTTTAAGAAAAAGCAGGTCATTGAGCAGGCAAATTTGGAAGATGTTTTCATTGATCTTACAGGAAAGGCGATACGGGATTAGTAGTATGAAAAAATATTGGATAGGTATCATTGGTCAGGTCATAGTTGGCCTAAAGCGTTTGATGCGCGACAAGATGGCATTGTTCTTTACCTTCTTGTTCCCGTTGATATTCTTGTTTGTATTCGGATCGATCTTTAACAATCAGACGACTAACTTCAAGGTCGCCATCATCAACCATTCTGACACTGAATTTGCCAAGCAATTTGTCGATGGTGCAAAAAATGACAAGTCAAAATTGCTACAAGTTCAGGACGTGAAAAACATCGATGATGCCAAAGAAAAGATGAAACGTTCAGAGATCGACGGTATTATTGAGCTGCCAAAAGAGTTTGGCGAGGTTAAGGGTGAAGGTGCAAAAGCTCGTCCATCTGGTACATTAAATGTGCTGTACGCTAAGGGGCAAGACCAGGCTGCTAGTGCGCTGACTGCCGTGATGAGTCAGGTTGTTGGTAGTATCAATAAAGCCATGGGTCAACCAGAACCGCCATTTAAAGTAGCCTCACAAGCAGTTGGCGATGAGGCCCTGAAAACCTTTGACTATACTTTCACTGGACTATTAGCCTTTAGTTTGATGAGTATGGGTATCTTTGGCTTGGCAAACCAAATGCCAACCGAGAAGCAAAAAGGCAACTATCGTCGCTTGCGAGCTGCGCCGTTTACTTCTGGCCAATTGATTATCTCTACGGCCATCGTCTACACGCTGGTGTCTTTAGCGAGTGCTGCATTGATGCTGGTTGTCAGTATGCTGCTGTTTAAATTTACGATGCGTGGCGACTGGTTGCTGTTTGTGCCATTCTTGACGCTAGCTGCCGTGATGATGGTTGGTATGGGATTGATGGTTGGTGCTTGGGCAAAGAACGAGAATCAGTCAGCGCCGTTAGCAAATCTTATTTCTTTCCCAATGATGTTTTTGTCTGGTGCCTTTTTCCCATCGTTCTTGTTCCCGGAATGGCTTAAGGCGATCAACCAATTTATCCCAATGACTCCTGTTGTGGATGGCCTTCGGTTGATATCAACAGAGAATGCCAGCCTGGCGGAAGTTCTGCCACAGTTTGGAGGAGTCCTGTTGTGTATTGTCGTCGTCTATATAGCGGCCATTAAACTATTCCGTTGGGAATAAGCGAGTAGTAGCAAAACATAACCTTTTTTCGTATAATCAAAGTATATGGTGGTGGAATACTTTGAACGATCAGCGGCAGGTGAGCGTTTAGAAAAAGTAAGTCGTCCTCGCTCTCACGCGTGGGTGCACATATCCGGCAGGCTGCTTGATGTAGCTGACTTGTCAGATAAACTTCTGCTGAACGCAAACATCCTGCGTGATGTTTGTGATGTCCGTGAATTGTCACGAACAGAGTTTAGCAATGGCGTGGAATACATCTTCTTGCGTTTGCCAGTTGGTCCAGCTGATGCTGCCAAAACCGCCCCGATACTCATCGCGGTGTCGCGTGATCGGCTCGTAACCGCCAGCCCGCACACTTCTTTTTCACCGTTAGACACCGACGCCTTCATGACCACTGACACGCGGCAGCCTTCGGCGGTAGTGTCAGCTGTTATCGCCTCTATCATCACCGAGTACGAGCAGCGACTGCATGCGCTATCGACCAAAATTACCAGCGCTCGCAAGCGGCTCACACATTTTGATGTTCAGAACGAGGACTTTGTTGAGTTTGTCGCTATTGAAGATAGCCTCAATGAGTATCGGAGCGCTTTGGAGGGCCTAGTGACGGTTGTTGGGCAACTGGAGGTAAATCGTCGGCAGTTGTTTAATCTGCGTGACATTGAAGCCTTTGGTGATATCATATTGCACGCTCGCCAGTTGTTGGTGGCTATTAGTTCGAGCACCCAAACGATTGACAGTATCCAAAACGCCTATTCAACCATTGCCAATAACACCTTGAATCAGCGCATGAAGGTACTCACGACTATCACCATTTTGCTAGCAGTGCCAAATGTGTTTTACGGTATGTACGGCATGAACATCGGACTGCCATTTCAGGGTGAGCGATGGGCGTACGCCGCCATCATGGGCATTACACTGTTGTTAATTTTACTAACATTACTATCCCTTTCTGCAATATTATTGTTTTTATTCGCTATAGACTTTATGTACTATAACATAAGCATCGCGACAAAGTCAATACTAATTTACAAAACAAGCAAGCGCCACTTTACAAACAGAGGTGTATAAGTTATAATTGAAAACTGATTGTATATACCAAATCAATAACAGAGGTAAAGGAATTTATGCCACTCATCAAATCAGCCGTTAAGCGAATGAAGCAAACCGCTAAGCGCCGCCAGCGTAACATCGGTATTAAGCGCGATATCAAATCTGCCACCAAGGAATTTTTGGCCAACCCGAGCGCCGCTACCCTAAGCAAAGCTCAAAGTGAGCTAGATACTGCCGTCAAGAAAGGGCTACTCAAAAAGGCAACCGTTAGCCGCCGCAAATCAGCCCTCGCCAAGGTCGCTAAAGCTGCTGGCGTCAAGCTAGAAAAGAAGGCGACTAAACCCGCTGCCAGCACCAAGAAAACCCCTGCAAAAAAGCCAGCTGCCAAAACCACAGCCAAGAAGGCCGTAGCTAAAACTGCTTAATTTATACTAACGAGATTAAAGCGCTCCGCAAGCCGGAGCGTTTTACTTTTGCCGCGAAGCCACCCGAAACAAAAAATCCTCCAACGCTGCCCACGGATTGACTGATGATGTTTTCATCTGATAATCGCGCTCCGCCGCTAATTCAGTCAATTCCGCCAAGTCCTTTGGCGACAGCTGCCGAGCAAGCGGCCGCAACTTCTTGGCAACAAACGGATGTATGCCGAGATCAATCGTATCGCTAGCGCCAGCTGCTTCGGCCTTGGCTAATAACACCAGCTGCGACCACTGCGACCAGACTAACGGCGCCACTTTATAAACATCGTCGCTACGATGAAGTTCATCAAGCGCGCTCCGTAGATTTGCCGTTTTGCCGCGCACTGCCAATTCAATGATATCAAACACCGAAAACTCACGTGCTGGCGGCAAAACCGCTGCAATCGCTGCATCGTCAATTTTCACGGCATTTTTCAAGGCAGCTACAGCGTGAGTTAATTGTAATTGATCAATTTCAGCAGAACGCGATTTTTCATCGTCGACAATTGCTCGCGCTACCATATCGCTAGCCTGTGTTTTCGTCAACTTTACCCCGTGCTCGCTTGCATAGTCTAGCAGCCACTTTTCGGCCGCTGGACGCTGGCGATCAGTCAGCGGCGTTGCTTCAATTAGCTTTGCAGTTTTTTGCAAGGTTTTGAAAGTTTTGGTACGCTTATCCGGGCGCGGCTCGATCAATACCAAGTAGGTTTCTGCCGCAATATCGCTAGCCCATTCGCCGAGCTTATCCCACAAGTCTTTTCGCTCCGAAAGATGCTCGACAATAATCAGCCGCCGTTCTTGAAATAAACTCAAGCCGCGCACCGTATCGGCTAATTTATTCAAATCAAGACTGCTTGCGTCGATTTTTTCGGGCCGAACGCCTAACGATTTCACCAATCGCTGCAGCTCATACTGCGCACGGTAAGCGTTCGTGCCAACAATCAAATAAATCATCCGACTTCCACCTGGCAGACCGGACAAATATGCGTGCCGCGGCCGCCAACTTTTAGCTTGATAATTTCTTGGTCGGGATGGCGATGGCAAGCCTGGCCTTCGCGGCGAAACACATGAGCAAATGTCAGATAATTTCCCTTTCGGCCCTCGGCATCAACGTAATTTTTATCGGTTGAGCCGCCTTGATCGATGCTGAGCTGCAAAATTTGCCGCAGCTCGGTAAATAATGTATTCAGCTGCTGATCGCTGATGTTTTTTACCCGCGTCTGTGGATGAATCTGCGCCGCCCACAACGCCTCGTCAGCGTAAATATTGCCAACCCCAGCGATCACCGCCTGGTCAAGCAACGCTGGCTTGATCATCGAATTTTGGCGGCGGCGAATCCGTTGGATGAAATCCTCGGCGCGCGTCTGAGGATCAAGCGGCTCCGGCCCAACTTTTTGCATGAACGGCAAGTTCTTCACCTCATCAGTCGGCAGCAATTTTACCCAGCCAAACTTGCGCTGATCGTTAAAAAACAGTTGCGACTCATCAGTAAAATCAATCTGCACCCGCGTCGACCGATCCGGCAGCTCGCCGATTAAGCTGTCGTTTGGATGCCCGCCAGCGAAGTTAGGCACCTTGTCATCCTCGAGTATCATCGGAAAACAATCCGGGTCCCGGTGACAAGCACGCCCAGATTTTTTCCGACGATACATCGCAGGATGACAACTGCGAAACACCAACTGCCCCGTCATTTTCAAGTGTACCACCAGCGAATACTGCGTATCCAAATCAATCATCAGTACCTTTGCCCGCCGCCGCACGGCCGTCACGCGCGCGCCATACAAAAATTGCTCGACATCAGCAGGCGCATTCGGAAAGCTTTTTGGCGAGTCAAACACTGCCACTCGCGCCACCACTCGGCCCGGCAGTAACTCCGCCAACCCGCGGCGAACCGTCTCGACTTCAGGAAGTTCTGGCATTTATGCCTCCAACAGAGCGTTCAAACGCTTAATAAGCAGCTCATTATCGGTGTACTGCAACGCCATCATTCCCGCTACCTCGGCGCCTTCGCAATTTTCGACACGATCGTCAATCATCACGCATTCGCTAGCGGCGACACCTAAGCGGCCAGCTGTCAGCGTGAAAATTTCTGGGTTTGGTTTGGCCAAGCTTTCCTCGTACGACAACACGCGCACATCAAACATTTTTTCTAATTCGCCTGGCGCAAATAGATATTCCAGCGTACCGCCGCCAACATTACTCAACATCGCCATCTTCAAATTAGCGTACTGCTGGCGTAAATTCACGATATAGTTTATCAATTCCTCGTTGCGAATCCGCTTGTGCATCAAGAAATCATGCGTCTGCTGCTGTGTCCAGCCAAACAACTCAGCAATTCCCGATTCATACTCGCTGCCGCTAATAAAACCGTAATCGTGCTGTTTACTGAGGTCGCGCAGCATTACCTTGCCCTCTGGCTCGGCCATTCTTATTAGCGTATCAATACTGCCTCCGTACAGTACGCCAAAACAATCGAAAATAACTGCTTTTATCGCCATGGTTAGAAAATATTATTAAATGACGGTTTGAAATCTGGAATCTGATTGACAAAAAGGGCTTGGAGCTTCAGAGTATCAGCGTTAAGCGTACCAGGCGAGTCCTTGCAAGTTGAAGTCCACAAATTGGTATCGGTATTGTCGCCATCGCGCGTCTCGAATACGTAAGCCAATCCCTTAGTAGCGCATACGCCGCGAATATCATCGTTTGATTTGTTATCAGAGGCCTGAATGTTGACCTTGACTAGCGCATAAGTAAACTGTTCATAAGCATTACTGTTATTAGCATATTCTTTCTTGTCCAAAACTCTATCCAGATAACCCGAATAAATAACGTATTTACGCGATGTTGGACTAACTGTAATCTGGTAGCTCTTGAATTCTTCATCGGCAACAATCGGACCGCGCACTGTCCAGCGCACGCTGCGAATTGGGTCTTGATTTTTGATTTTGCTCTCTAAAGATTGTTCGGGAGTTTGCGGCTGCTCGGTCTTTTTGTCCGGATTCAGCAATGATCGCACAAGTGTTACCAAAATAGCAATAACAACCACCACAGTGATAATAGTAATGATTATCGGTAAAATTCTCGGTCGGGATCCTCTGTACATGTTTGTATTTTAACACACTTATCACGCAGCGACGTGTACCACATCAGAAACAGCCGCAGCACCTAATTCTTCTGCGGCAGCACCCAAACCTTCTTCTACGTCTGCGAGAGAAGACTCGACGATTTCTTTAAAACGTCTATTCGTATTGTCACCGTTATTACCAGCTGTTGTTTCTTCAGAGGATTTATCAGTATCATCCTCTTTAGCGGTTATTTCGTCAAGCGGTAAAAATTCTATACCGCGATTGTCTGCTACTGCTACTACTAACCCTTTACCTTTACCTTTACCTTCATCTTCATCTTCATCTTTGTCTTCTTCCCAGAAAATATTAATGCTGGGACCACCACAAGCAAGATGAAGCTTATCAACACCTTCAATGCCAATTGGCAAAAAAGGATATCTTTCGCGCTCAGTTTTTCCTACTTTGCTTATGCCTTGTTCTTCTACTTTTATTTTTGGTCGATTTTCATCACTCTCGTTAGACACACAGCGAACCACTAACCAATCACCAGGTACCATGCCGCCATATCTGTTTTTAATACCCCAAACAGCGCCATCCGGACCAACAAACACACCAACCAAAAAATTATAATCGGCTCCCTCAAGATACTTGTATACGGCATCGCACTGTTTAATAATAAGTTCTAGTTGTTGTTTGTTCTGCCTTAGCTGCTCTATGCGCTCTTGCCTAGATAAAGGCCTAGCCCCTTCAAGTTTAGGGTTGCTATTTTTTGGTAACATTTTCCGTTCCACAACATCCGCCTTTTTGCTTAAGCTAACTGTAATTAGATTATACCACAGTTGCAGTTATTTGTCCATATTTGTCCAGGTTTTCGCTAATTTTCAGCAAATTTTAAGTTTTTTACACTTCGCCCCAGTTATTGCCGATTTTGACGTCGACTTTGAGCTTAATACCGAGCTGCGGGTAGATATTTTCCATGGTCTCTACCAGCATTTTGCTGACTATTTCGGCGTTTTGGAGCGGACACTCAACCATGATACTGTCATGGATTTGTAAGATTTGATGGCCGAGCGAGATATTTTTATGTACAAGCCCAGACTTGCTGCCTGAAGAGACTTGCCTTTCCGGCAAGGCGAATTCGTTCTTTTCGAATTTGCCGGTCTCTGAAGGTAGCAAATCTGGGCTTGTCATTATCGTCAGTCGCTTCTCTACCGCCAGCATCGCCAACTTCATCAAATCCGCCTCGGTACCTTGTATCGGCATATTAGCTGCTGCTCGCTCGGCAGCTGAACGAACAGCAAAATTATTCGACCTAACATCAGGCGTTGGCCGACGACGGCCAAACAATGTCTGCACAAAGCCGTCATCGTGCGCTTGGCGAATCGTTCGTTCCATAAATTCTTTGATGCGCGGGCGGATACGATAATATTCGTCGATGAAATGTTGCGCTTCGCCGTAACTCATATTAGCAGCAGCCGCCAAACCATGCTGGCTCATGCCGTATAATACGCCGAAATTCACCACTTTAGCGCGGCGGCGCTGCGTTGGCGTCACTTCATTAATCGGCACGTTATAAACTTCAGCTGCCGTCTTGGCGTGAATATCAACGTCGGTATTAAAATCTTCAATCATCTGTTTTTCGCCAGCCATCACCGCCGCCAGGCGCAGCTCAAATTGCGAATAATCAGCATTTACGAAAACATTGCCAGGCGCTGGCACAAAAGCATCGCGAATCTGCCGCCCCAGCTCAGTACGAATCGGAATGTTCTGCAAATTCGGGTTAGTACTCGACAGCCGCCCAGTCGCTGTCGCATCTTGATTAAACGTCGTGTGAATATAGCCGTTGGCGTCCGTTTGCTCTGGTAAGGCTGACACATAGGTATTCTGTAATTTCGATAGTTCGCGAAAACGCTCGACCAACTCAATAATTGGATGTTGCCCGCGCAGCTTATCAAGTTCCTTTTGGTTGGTTGAATAACCAGTTTTGCCTTTTTTGATACCGGCTGTCGGCAAGAGCAGCTTATCAAATAGCGCGCTAGCCAACTGCGCCGGGCTGGCGACATTAAATTCGTAACCGACCATATCATAAATATTTTGCTGAACCGCTGCAATCTCTTGCGCTAATGATTTATTCATTTTTTCGAGTTTGCTGGCATCGATTTTGATACCTCGAAATTCCATTTGCGCTAAAACATTAATCAATGGAAAATCCATCGTCTGCGCCACCTGCTGGAGGTCGGGCAGCTCAGCAAACGCCGACTTTTGTTGTTCATAAACTACCCACAGCGCTGCCATCGCCAATCTTGGGTCGTCCAAAGATTCTACGCCCGCCAAATCCGCTAATTCGCGCGATTTGCGCAAAGGATTTAACAAAAATGAGCCCTGCGCGGTATCGTGCTTAACATCCGGTAACCGCTGACAACCAGCACCGAGAAGTGCTTTGAAAAACTCCTTGGTATCGTGGCCAACTATCGAAGCTTCTGCTAAAATAGCGCTTGCTTTAGCCAGCGGCAAGCGAGCAACCTTGCCTTTTTCATGGCTCAGCCAAACCATATCACCATCCCAAATTACCAGTAATTCTGGCGCCATTACCAACATTGGTATGACTTTATCGCCCGATATTTCAACAGCTGGCGCAAGAATATTATTTGGAGTCACTTCTGAAGCGGCATCGCGCATGTGCTGTGGTAATTTTCGCAACAATGAGCGAAACTCCAGCTTTTCGAGTAACTCTCGCAACTTTGCCGTGTCTAAGTCGCGCACGTTCATTGCCTCTAAATCGAGTTTCACTGGCGCATCGGTGAATAGCCGCGCCAACTCCCTGCTCATGTAGGCAGATTCTTTGCCGGTTTCTAGTTTGCGGCGCAAACTGTCTTTAATCTGCCATAGATTCTCATAAACACCGTCTAGCGTTTCAAATTGTTGTAGTAATTTGACGGCTGTCTTTTCGCCGACCCCCGGCACCCCAGGGATATTATCCGACGAATCGCCTTTCAAGCTTTTCAAGTCGAGAAATTGGCCAATCCGAATACCGTAGCGCTTTTCAAATGCTGGAATATCAAATTTATCAATGTTAGTCAGGCCTTTTTTGAGCGCGTAGAGATACGTATTTTGGTCGAGAATTTGCAGCGCATCCAAGTCGCTAGTAATCAAATATGTTTCGATGCCGCCGTGCTGTTCAGCCTGCTTGTCTAGCGTTGCCATGATATCGTCGGCCTCATAATCATCAAATTCATACAGCGGCCAGCCAAAAGCCGCCAGTAGCTCGTGCAAAATCGGAATCTGCGCATAAAAATCCGGCGGTGCTGGTTTGCGGCCGGCCTTATAATCAGGATAAATCGCCAACCGGCGGCGAATATTCGTTCCTCGTTTATCCCACGCTACGCAGACATAATCCGGGTTAAGTTGCTTAATTAATTCCAAGCTCAGCGCCGCAAAACCATACACGCCGCCTGTCGGTGTCCCGTCTGCGGTCGACAACCCAGGCATAGCATAATAACCGCGATAGAACACGCTTTTACCGTCGATAATCACCAAGCGTTTGGCCATATTTATATTATACGCTATCTAAAGCCGTTACTTACACGCGAATATAGCCATAATCATGTATACTAAGGTTATGACATCACAAGAAAAACCAGCCAAGATTTTGGCATTCGTCGGGCTGCCTGGCGCCGGTAAAACCGAAGCAACCAATTTCGTAGCCGCCAAAGGTTTTCCCAAAATCTACGGCGGCGGCATTTTGTACGACGAAATGCGCGCTCGAGGCGTTGAAATCACGCCCGAATCGCAAGCCGAATTTCGCAAACAGTGGCGCGAACGCGACGGCAAAGACGTTATCATCCGCCGCGCCGCCGAGCAATTGCACCGCTTAATTGATGCTGGCCAGCATCGTTTATTGTTCGACGGGCTCTATTCCTGGACAGAGTACAAGTTCCTCAAACACGAGTTTCCTGGCGAGCTCATCGTTGCAGCCATTGTCGCACCAAAACATTTACGCCACCGCCGCCTCGCAACTCGTCCCGAGCGGCCATTCACTGCCGAACAAGCTAACCAGCGCGACTGGTCAGAGATTGAAGATATCGAAAAAGGCGGACCAATAGCTATCGCTGATTATTATTTAATTAACGACAGCGATATCACTGCGCTATACGCCAAGATTAATTCGCTACTCAGTACAACTGGTTTCGTTAACGTATAGCACCTAAAACCAAAACTATTGCAAGTAAGTATAAAGTTTTTTAGCGTCTTTATGTTTGCGTAGCTTCGCTAGCGCCTTGGCTTCAATCTGGCGAATTCGCTCGCGCGTCACCGCAAATTCCTGGCCAACCTCTTCAAGCGTATGACTCTTGCCGCTGTCTAATCCAAAGCGCATCCGGACGATCTTTTGTTCGCGATCGCTCAGCGTACCTAGCAAATCTTTAACTTGTTCCTTTAACAGCTGGTTCGAGGCCGATTCCTCTGGACTAATTGTACCTTCATCCTCAATGAAATCTCCCAGCACCGACTCGCCTTCATCATCGCCGTCGCGACCGACGCCAGCGTCCAAGCTCGAAATGTCCTGCTTGATTTTCATGACATATTCGACTTTTTCTGGTTCCATCTCTAGCTCTTTAGCTAGCTCTTCAATCGTTGGCTCGCGATTCAGCTCCTGCGTCATGCGCCGCTGCGTGCGCAGCAATTTATTGATGGTTTCCACCATATGAACTGGAATACGAATCGTTCGCGCCTGATCAGCAATCGCCCGGGTAATCGCCTGGCGAATCCACCAGGTGGCATAAGTCGAGAATTTAAAGCCTTTATCCGGATCAAATTTTTCAACCGCGCGCAACAAACCAGTGTGGCCTTCTTGAATCAAATCCAAGAAGTCTAAGCCGCGGCCCGAATATCGTTTAGCGATCGAGACCACCAGACGCATATTCGCCTCGGCCATCTTGTCTTTGGCTTTTTTGTCGCCTTCTTTGACGCGTTTTGCCAATTCTAGTTCTTCCTCGGCGCTCAGTAGCGGGATTTTGCCAATCTCGCGCAAGTGCAGCCGCACTGAGTCGTCCGAAATATCGTCAAAATATTGATTAGCATTGAGTACATCTTCAGGAGTATCTTCGTCCATCAAATCGTTGATATCAGGCTCATTGATGTCTTGATCTTGTATATTGTCGTCAGATGGCTTCTGCGCTTGGTCGTCGTTTGTCACGAGCTTTCTCCTTGATTATGTTATTGAGTGCCGCGCGCAACTCTCTAGCCGCTGCCTCATCGCCAGCAGCTTCAGCGTCGCGTAATTTAGCTAATAATTCCTGTTGAGTTTGTTTGTTATGTTTATCCTCTTTATCCCGCAGCAGTTGGCACATCGCGACATAGCGATCGCCGCTATCCCATGCTGCATAACGCTCCTCAGCGCGCAATGATACCATTTTTACATAAATATCAGCTTTTTGCAACTTTTTAGGGCGATTTTGCGGATGATCTTCTTCAAGTAATACCGTCGCCAACAATTCTCGCTCAGCGCTAATCCACTGCTGGCGGCCAGCGCGGCGCAATTCTTCCAAGCATCTAGCATCATAAAGCGCCAAGGCCAAAATATTATCTTCTAGCACCGCCTGGTCATTCTTAATAATCGATGTATTTGCAACAACGGGTTTGAAAGTTTGTTTCTTGACTGGCTCGCCAGCTAATTTTTGGCGTATCGCCTCCTCGCTGGTATGCGACATAGTTGCTATCCGCTTGACATAATATTCGCGCTCGACGGGGTCAGCTAGCCCGCGCACTACTCGCAGCGCTGCCGTAGTAAAAGTTCGCCGGCCAACCGCTGTATCCAAATCGCATCGCCCGGCATGCTGGCGCAACACCCATTCGACAGCCGGCTCGTTGCGAGTTACCGCTTCGCGCCACGCCTGAACACTCGATTTGATCAATTCATCTGGATCTTTAGCGCCATCTGGCAACGAAATAATTGTTAGCTCAACGCCCTCGTGCGAAGCCAGCTCAATTGCCCGCTCAGTCGCTGCCACACCCGCTTTATCGCTATCATAGCAGAGGCGAACATCGCTGGTCAGCCGTTTGACCGCTTTGAGATGATTTTCAGTCATCGACGTACCAGCGGTCGCGACTGTTTGCGCTACACCCGCTTGGTGGCTGCTAACTACATCCAAATTTCCCTCAACCATCACTACGAAGCCACTTTTGCGGATCGCCTCTTTGGCTTGGCTCAACGCGAAAATATGTCGCCCCTTATCATACAGTAATGTCTGCGGCGTATTTAGATATTTCGGCGCATTCGGCACATCGCCAATAATCCGCCCAGTAAAGCCAATTACTTGCCCGCCCTGATCCATCAACGGAATCATCATTCGACCGCGAAACAAATCCTTGCCATAGCGGTTTAATAGCCCCGCGTCGTTAATCTCTCGCTTAGTAAAACCTCTTTTTTCGAGCGCCGCTAGCAACGCCGTGCCGCTATCCGGCGCATAACCAATCTGAAAATCTTGAACAGTTTGCCGCGACAATCCTCGCTGCTTAAAAACATATTCAATCGCCTGCTGGCTACGCAATAAACTCTGTTGGAAATATCGTGCTGCTAGCTCGTTGGCTGCCAACAGCCGCTTTTTGTAGGCGCTGCGCTTCTTGGCACCAGCCGATTGATATTCGCTGAGGTCAACCCCAGCTTTGCGCGCCAAAAATTCCATCGCCTGGCGAAAATCCATCCCCTCAGCCTCCATCACAAAAGCGAAAATATCGCCGCCTTTGTTGCTCGAGAAATCATGCCAAATATTTTTTTCAGGACTTACGAAAAAGCTCGGCGTTTTCTCGCCAGTAAACGGACTTAACCCCTTATAGCTGCGCCCTGCCCGCTTTAGCTCAACATATTCGCCAATCACATCTTCGATATTGAGCCGCGAGCGAATTTCCTCCTTGGCATCCATACATTTTAGTATATCACTCTTTACCTCTGTTATCGGTTGTGGTTAAATATAGGTATGAATCAGGACCCGTACACCAATCCGCAGCAACCGTATTCGCAGGGTTCTGCTAATAATTTACCGCCAGAAAACCCGCAGCAGCCAGCCGCACCGTACAATCAGGTCTACGGCCAGCAAACACCGCAGCAGCAAGCGGCACCTAATCCGTATTACAATAGCCAAGCAGCCCAGCCGCAGCAGCCGGCATACCCGCAGCAAACATCCAGCCTAGCAACTAATCAGCCTGATCAACTACCGCAAATTAACCAAACCGTGCAATCGTACGACACAGGACCGCAGCCGCTAAGCACCTTCCCAGTTTACGCCAGCAGCTCGGATGATGATTATAATACTGTTGACTACCTTAACCGCATCGCTCCGCAAGAACAGCACACCATCAATCGAATCGCTATATTTGCGCTCATTGGCACTGTTATTGCTAGCGTCATCATCATTTTGATTCTAATCATCAACCCTGGTGCATCTGATGCCAACAGTCTGATCCAGCCGATCCGCGACCGCACCGATACACTGAACAAAGTCGTCGACGAAAACGAAGGCCGCCTGACGCAGACTGAAATTGCCGAGGCCAACACTGCGCTCAACAGCACCCTGACGACCATGCAGACCAGGCTAGACACCATCATCAAAGAGCGCAAAATCCAGAAAAAATCCTCTAGTACCGAAAAAAGCTACCTAGAAGCCCTGCAGAAAAAGCTCAACGATTCCTACCAAAAAGGCAAGCTCGACAGTAGCTACGCCACCGCCATGACTTACGAATTAACCATTTTAAAGTCGCAACTCAACAAGCTTAAAAAGGTTAGCGACTCCAAATCAATCCGCTCGTTCTGCGACGAATCCATTAATAATATCAATGTTATTCTCAAAGCTTACCACGACTTCGCTTCAACCAAGCAGTAGCAGCTATTCCGTCACCAGCCGATAACTTAACCGCGCCAGATCAAAAAGTTCTTCGTCGCTGAGCTGGCCGCTGCAAATCACCGTAATCCAGTGTTTTTTATTGAGATGAAAGCCTGGCTGGACCGACTCATATTTTTGTTGTAACTTTAACGACAATTGCGGATCGCATTTCAAGCTAATCCGTAACGGCTTTGAACCCTCGGCTATCAACGCGAACATTTTTCCGCTTTGGCCGGTATCTTTGCGACCGACTTTGTACACAGCCACCTCATCGCCAAACGGATAATCCAGCCAAGCACCCGGTAGACTTAGTAGAAACTCTTCAAACTGCTGGTGCGTCATAGCCATTTGCTCCGTATAAAGTATACCAGCATCAATATCGGCAAAACGACCAGCAGCGCTATCGTTATCCAAAACATTACATCGCTATGAAACGGCAGCTGCGAAAAATTCATGCCTGCCAGACCTGTCAAAAACGACATCGGCATAAATATCGTCGTTACAATCGTCAAACGCTTCATTACATCATTCATTCGATTAGACACTACCGACAAATACATATCCAGCGCGCTAGTCAATAGATCGCGCATGGTATCGATTAGCTCGTGCACGCGCCAAGCGTAATCGTAGCTGTCGCGCGCATAAATCGCGCACTTTTCATCAAAAATACCGTATCGGCCGTTACTCAAACCATTCAGCATATTCATCAGCGGCAAAATCACCTTGCGCAAATCCGCCAATTGGCGCTTATACACAAAAAGTTGCTGCAACTGGTGCTTGCCCGGATCGCGAATCATTGTATCTTCTAATTGATCGGTTACGTCGTCAATTGAATTAAGAATCGGCATATACTGCTCGACTGTAAATTGAATCATCGTTGCTGCGATTAGCGACGGCGACAGAGCGCCTGGCCGGTACGCTTCAATCCGCTCGGTAACCTCGCTATCTAATTCGTCGCGGTGCAAGGTGATAACTTTGTTTTTGCTGAGCAAAATCGTCAACCCTTGCCAATGGACATTGCGGCGTTCAATGCTCGGGATTTCCGCCTTAATCATTAGCCAATCGCCGCCTTCGACCGCTTGCGGCAGCCAACGGTTCTCAATCAAAATCCGCCGTTGCAGCTCCGATAAGTTTAATTTTTCAATTAAGCTTTGCCGTACTTCTAGCGAATCCTCGCTGATATCATGCCATATTTTATCTGTCACGCCTTCACCTTCTTCAAATAATATTTTAGTTCTTGAATACTACCGCGAATGTCTTCCAGCGCCCGATGATCCTCTGGTTTGGCAAATTTCTTGCCGTATTTACCCTCAAACACCACTTTCCAAGCGCTGACATCCAGCATCCGATAGTGTAGTCTTTTTGACAACATAGGCCACCATTGGT
>NZ_PQNZ01000014.1:0-16921 GCF_004138385.1 Candidatus Nanosynsacchari sp. TM7_ANC_38.39_G1_1
GGTGGACGCACTGGGCCAACGCCCGGGCGCGTAATGTCGGCTGGCGGATCGACTATTGGCTGGCGTCGCGCGAAATCGCTGAGCGCGTCACCGACCCTGAGATCCACGCCGAACAAATGGGCAGCGACCACTGCCCAGTAAGTATTGAAATAATATAAATAGTAAGGTAGTCTTATGCCTCCAGAAAACAACTCGCAGCAACCACTTCAACAAACGCAATATCCGCAGCAACCGCAATATCAACAATACCCGCAGCAGTATCCACCGCAAAGCCAGCCTCAATACGCTTCACCACAGCCGCAATATCAGCAGTATTCTTCGCAGAAACCAAACAAAATACTCCTGACGATTGCTTTGATCCTTTCGCCACTCGCAATACTATTCGTAATACTAATATCTATTGGCGTCATTTACGGGCTATCCGAAACATTTTCGCAAAATCCAGCAAGCTCTTTCGGACAGCTAAATGATTGCGCTGAACAAATACGCCAAATACCGGGCGTAGAGAAAGTCGACCTCAAATTATCAGACATCGTAGAGGACTTTTTTGGCAACAAAAAAGGTACTTACAAAATAACGCTTCAGCCGGATTACCCTAAAGATCAAACTGTCATCGCAGTAAAGAAAATCGCCGACGTTATCTCGCCGATCCGAGAATGGCCGCAACAAAACTTCATTGCAATAACTCAGAAGCAGGGCGACGGCGCAATCAACACCGACTCGGAAGCTAACGTGTTTTACAAAATTCCCGAAAAACTCCCGGCGCTATTCGATAAGCTTAAAGAGTCTAATTTCAAAGCCAAAATTTCAGCTAGAGTACTAGAGAAATCAGAGAAAAACAAAACAGCGAACGGACAGCGTACTCTATATTATCATTACCTTGACTGCAAAGTTGAGATGAATGCCGCCAATCTTAACGAAATCAAATCATCGTTGCCAAGCAACACGTCTATCGGCTCGTACGACAAACTTGTCTATACTTGGAATATAACCAGAAGCGGCGGAGATACAACTAAAGTCTATGCCGATGGCAGAATACTCAGCAATAACCGCTACTTGATGGAAAACATCGACATATTCAAACCTATCTTATTCGAGATTGGAGAATTAGGGTTCGGCATTGATAAAGAATCAGACGAAATCCTAGGCGAAGTTAAATTCAACAACTTGTTCAGCAGATTCGAGCCGTCGCACATCGATATTTTCGCTCAAGCCGTTAAACTAATAGCCGCAAAGAATAATCAAGGCGCATTTAGAATCGATCAAGATAAAGTCCGCGGCTATCCAGAGGGGCGCGTTACGCTGCCAGATATCGCTATCAAAAACGGCATTGCAACTGTAAAAGAATACGATTTCGAGCCAAGAGATAGGTATATTATCGAAAAAATCGTCCGGCAAGCAAATGCAACTGACTCGCCAGCTTGATTAAGCCCAGTCTTTGGCAAAACGTTTTTCTTCGATCGCTACCGTTAACTCGTACAGCCGCTGCACGCCGTTCTCTAGTTGGTAATAATGTCGAATGTACGCCAATTCTAGCACAAACAAAATCAGTGCCAGCAATCCCAGCAAACAGTTCATCGCCAACCCCATCGCCGCGGTTGCCAAAAATGCCGCCAGAGACGCTAAAAATAGCCCGGCGAAGAAAAATGTCACCAGCAAGTGAATCAGCCGCTCGTGCTGAAATTCTTGCACGCGCGTGCGGTGATAGTGCGCCAATTCCGTCAGATCAGTTTTCGACTTGGCTGCTGCTAGGCGCTGAGATATAGTTTGATAATGCTCGGCGATGTGTTTTTCCATAGCCTAAATTGTACGCTAGCCCGGCGGCTGCGGCAAGCGCTTGAGCTGGCTTGTCCGCACTTTTCGCGCTACAATACATTCATGGAATTAGCATATTGGCAGCGCCAAACACCCGAGCAGCCGCTCTTTCCCGATATCGAATGGAACAAGCCCGAGCAGCGTTCGCGCGCCGGCAAACTCGGTATTATCGGCGGCAACAAACTCGGCTTTGCTGGTGTCGCCGAAGCTTACTCGACAGCGCTCGCTAGCGGAGTAGGGGAAGCCCGCGCCTTGCTGCCGGATGTCCTTAAAAACACCTTGCCGCGCACCATGGCTGGTGTCACTTACGCGCCTAGCAATCCTAGCGGCGGCTTAGCTCAAGAGTCTATCAGTGAACTACGTGCGCTTAGCACGTGGAGCGATGGTTTACTGCTAATAGGCGACGCCGGGCGCAACAGCCAAACAGCGATTGTCTACAGCCAGCTGCTGCGCGACTATCAAGGCCCAGCAGCTATCACCCGAGACGCCGTAGATCTAGTACGCAACGACTCCGCTACACTAGCAGCACGCCCAAACACCGTGTTAATTTTGAGTTTCGCGCAGCTGCAAAAACTTTTTCGCACGCTTTATTATCCCAAAATTTTGACTTTCAGTATGCAGTTGCTGCAGTTAGTCGAAGCTTTGCACAAATTCACCGTGACATATCCAATTACCATTACCACCTTGCACCAAGACACACTCGTTACTGCTAGCAGCGGGAAAGTTGCAACCATGCCATGGAACGACCCGATGCGCATCTGGCGCGGCACGGTAGCAGCGCGTGCTAGCGTCTATTATATTTGGAATCCGTCGCAGCCACTTGAGGCCATCACCGCCAGTCTTCTCTCTAAATAATCCAACAAAACAAATCCGCCCTGATATTTCAGAGCGGATTGTTTCTAGCTGGGAGGATTGGCTAGAGGCGTTTGCGGCTAGCAATGTAAGCGCTGGCTGCTGCGGTTAGACCGCCGAGGCCGACCACCGAGGCGACTACTTCGCCGGTACCAGTCTTTGGCAATTCAACTGGATTTGATGGGGTTGGCGTTTTTGGAGTTTCCGGTGGAGTCGCTGGAGTTTCTTCACATTTGCTCATGTCAGTGGTGTACTGACTGTCGCTTGACTCTTTGCGGGTAACTTCGACGATTTTCTTGTCAGCGATGCGGCAAACTTTCACCTTGTCGCAGTCTGCTTCATTCTTGGAATGCTTCTTGCTGTCAAACTCGGTCTCTTTGATGGTGATGATGTTACCAGTCTCGAGTTCGCAAACCTTTACCTTATTACAGTCAGCGAAATTCTTAGAGTGCTTCTTGCTGTCAAATTCTTTCTCTTTGATAGTAATGATAGTATCGGTTGAAAGGTCGCAGACTTGGATCTCTTTACAGTCGTTAATGTCTTTCGAGTGCTTCTTACTGTTGAACTCTTTTTCCTTGATAGTTACGATTTGCTTGCTAGTCAGGTCACAGACCTTGATTTCTTTACAATCGTTGATATCTTTGGAATGTTTGCTGCTATTGAACTCATTCTCTTTGATGGTGATGATTTTCTTGCTGGTAAGATCACAGACTTGGATATCTTTCGGTTTCCAGGTTGCATCACCCCAGACTGGGTTACCGCAATCCTTGATAATGGCTGCGATAAACTTGCCGTTTTCATCAAACCAGACGAAAGCATCAAACTGATTGTAGACAAAGCTATTCTGAGTCGTAAACTTGTAGAACGAATGTCCGCCAACCGTCTCGCGGCCGTATGACGAGCCTGGGTAGCGCGTATTACGCTGAACGGTCTTGGCGTTAGTTGCTACGACTTGGCCGTCGACAACGATCCGGCCATCCTTATAAACGGTACCGTTCTTCATGCCTTTGCCTTCAATCATGGCATCATTTATGTTGTTCCACTGATACAGCGCTTTGATGTCGTTGCGTCCGTAGTAAACATTTTTGAGATCTTGATGACTTGGCGTACCGCAAGTAATCACGTTAATCCATCCGTCACAGACAGATGCTTCTGATGGCTTGGCCAACCAGATTCCGCCAGCGATAGCAGCTATAACCGCGCCGACAATCGCCAGATTCTTAATTGATAGTTTCATTGATTTCCTCCCTGCGTGCATTATTCCACGCTTATGATGTCATTGTAGCATAAACTTTTAATTATGTCAACACTTTTGCATAATATTGTTACTTATGCTTTACGCCGCTACCATAACAGGGGTAAGCGCATCAAAAAAAAGACGCCCACATACGTCTATCTTATGGTACCGCGGGCCGGACTTGAACCGGCACGAGCTAATGCTCAAGAGATTTTGAGTCTCTCATGTCTACCAATTCCATCACCGCGGCAGAAAAGGTACATTTTCATTGTAACAGACCAGCGCTAACTAGTAAATAACCGCTAATTACGCTATAATTAGCATAGAAAGTATGAAGCCAGACGATCGTTCATCATTAACCGTTCCGCCCAGAGACGGAGCGCCTCATCACAGCGCACTAACCGACCAGCACCGGTCGGCGGCGGCTGATATTGTCCGCCAACAGATCAGTTCGATTATTCAAAACGATCCGCACGCTACTGCTGCAGCTGGCCAGCAGCCAAATTCTAACGCAAAAAAGCCCAAACAGGCCGAGGAGCCCCAAGAGAACTCGCACTCGCCGCAAACAAACGCCTACCCGCAGCCATCTGGCACCATCGCTGATAGTGCGCAGTCTAACAGCGTTACGGCCGGCCCTGGCGCCGTCGACCCAGACAAAAACCCGTATACCCGCACCATGAACCAGAGCTCCACTCCTGCTACACACGATGCTTCTTGGCAAAAATATCACACCGCTTGGCAAACATATTATCAGCAGTATTACGAGCGCTACTACGTTTCGCAGATTGACGCCACTCGCAAGTCGCTCAAAAAGCAAGCTGCTCAGCAGGCGCAAAAAAACCAAAACTCAACGCCAAACAACGGCACCGTATCGCAAGAGGAGGCCGTCAACGATCTGCGTAGTTCCATTCGCCGCAAAATCAACGACAAAGCCAAGAAGGTCCGCGGCAGCCGCCATTTTATGCCAATCATGGCAGCTTGCGCGGTGATGATTATTTTTCTATTTTTGCAGTATAATCGCGTTTTGTTCGCCTACGTCGAAGCGTATGTCTCGCCAGGCGCCACCGACCCCGAATCAATTATCGTCTCGCCAAACACCACCAAAGTCGCTACCAACGAGTCGCGGCTGCTTATCCCGAAGATTGCCGTTGATGTGCCAATCGTTTGGGACGCTAATGCCGCCGACACCAACTCTCTTAATCAAGCTATGGACAAAGGCATCGTCTGGTTCAATATCCAAGGCGCCAATGCCAAGCCCGGCGAAAAGGGTAATTTCGTTGTTTCCGGTCATTCCTCCAACGACTGGACCGACAGCGGCAATTATAAATTTATTTTTGCTCGGCTAGAGAAGATGGCCGCCGGCGATGTAGTTTACGCCAACTACAACGGCACGCGCTATACCTACAAAATTACCGGCACCAAGGTAGTCAAGCCAACCGACGTCGCGTCGCTGCAAATCGGCAACGATAAGCCGTACATTACGCTAATCACTTGTACGCCGCTAGGCACAGCGCAGAACCGCCTACTAGTTTTTGGCGAGCAAATCAGCCCGAATCCGAACGAAGCTAAAACCGCCGAGCAAAACAGCAATACCGCCGCCTCGACCAAGAAAATGCCAGCCAACTCGCCGACATTCTTGCAACGAATATTTGGCATCGGTAATTAGCGATAATAATCAGCACGACCATAAATCGTTAGTAATCAGACTACAGCTATCGCACGGTAACCGAGAAAATAAGCGTCTAACAAAGACAACTTTATTTATACATCGACACTAAACTTAATCGTACATCTTAATATAAGAAGCAGTAATTTTGCCCGAAGCGTGTTTGCGGAAATAATACAGAAAACGGTTATTCGACGACTGCATTGCCGCCGAGCCAACCGCATCGGTCGCCATGGTGTGCATATTAGTACCGTCATAATCGCCGAACTCAAAGGTGCCGCCAGACACCCGCATAATATGCGAATTATCCAGCCAAGCGATTTCACTCGTAGCGGTAGTCTTCATCGAGACGTTAGCAATCGACCGCAGCTCTAAATTATAAGTCACCAAGCTAGCCCCAGCCTGCGCATAAACATACAAATGCTCGTTGGGCGAGAAGCCCGCATACGAAACGTCAGTAGCTAACGGCAGCGTCGCTAGCAACTCTTGCTGCAGTTCGTCTGTTGAATCGCTTGCTGGTAATTTTACTTTCTTGACAGCAACCATTTTGCCGTGAGTAATGAGCGCAAAATTATCATAATAATACTCCTCAATCGCTAGATTAAGACTGCGCCCAGCCATATCCTTGAAAGTTTGCAAGGCCCGCGGTTTTGATGCACCTTTCGACAAATAGCCAATCGTCCGCTCGCCGCTATTATTCGGCTTGGTAGTGTAGCTAATCCAACCGTTTCTAGAAACATAAAAATCACTAGCATCGCTAATTAGCGGACCCGACAACGTTTTATCCGACAGTCTAATCCGGCGAACATCGCTATCGGCCGTCAATACATACACATTCTGCGAGTCGCTTTTATCGAAAGCTAATTTGCTGATTTGCACGCCGATATCGCGGGTGATGTTTTGCGCCTTGCCATCGAGGTCAACGATAAGATATTCTTTTGAATCATCAAAAGAATGGCTGATTAACACTCGTTTGCTATCCTTGCTCCACGATTCAATTGCAAAACTGTGATTAGCGCCGTCGGCCGTGTAGCTATCAGCAGGTATAACACGCTGTTTATGTTCAATATGGTCGTTATCAACTTTGAGAAAATCAACCGCTGGCTGCTGCTTATTTTGGATAACCGCAAAGCGCGATTTATCAGGCGCTGCCGCTGCGCTGTCGAGACTAGCGAGTTCCATCGCATCTTTAGCCTCAATGCTCGTCGGTACTAGCTTGACGTAATTTAACCAAAGGATTGAGCCAGCCTTGACGTTAACTTGTTTTTGCCAGGGCACAAAGCCGTCTTTCGATACCGTCACCGTGTGCTGCCCGGCAGTAGCTACAATACGCGTCGCCGTCCGGTTGGCAAGGGTGGCAGCATCTATCTGAATCGTTGCGCCATCAGGCCGCGAATCAAACTGCATCATGCCGCCTTGTCTAACCGTGCCTCGATCAAAGTCTAAACGATAGCCTTGCACTAGCATCAAACAAACCACTGCCAACGCTAGAACTGCCAGGGTCATCACAGCATAAGTAAAGGTTAATTTAATACGCTGCTTGCGCCGATTTTTTTGCTGATTCATAGTACATATTATACCACTTGCTATTGCGTGTAATAGCAAATTAGGCTATGATAATAGTTAAGCACGAGTAGTATCGCAAACATAGGTAAGGGAAATGACAAACAACAACATAACCATCAAAGGTAATGTCTACGACGCCGAAACTGGCAATATTCTCGATGCCCAGCGATCGGCACGCACGCCAGCAGCCGCGGCTAGCAATTTTCATAGCGGCACCCAAAAATCCCACACCCTGCAGCGCAAATATATCAAGAAACAACCGCGCACCATTGATTCAGTAGCGCCAGTGCGAGCCGCCACTACAGCGGGTATTAAAGAAAATTCTGCCGTTCGCAGTTCGCAACGCTTAGCGGCCGAGCGCAGTACGCCGCCGCAAATCATTCGCCGCAGCAAGAGAACTCGCCGCGTCCAAGATATCCGCCGATCGTCTAATATTGCGCATTTTGCCAAAGCTACAACTACTACCAAACCGCCCGTCAAGCGTCCAGCCACCCCAGAAACACCAGACATAGCGCCTACCACCAATCAGCTTGAACAGACTACTCGCCAGCGGCAAGCAATCATCAAGCAGCAGCAAACGCGCAGCGTCTTGCCATCACAAGTTATCAAGCAGCAAGCCATTCAGGAAGCTACCGACAAGATGTTGACGCGCCAACAGCGCAAAGAAGTCAAGCCAGCAAAAAATACCTCGCTTTGGCGACGCCTGGTTAGCGTTGGCAGCACAGCTATAGCTGTCCTACTGCTAGGCGCCTACTTCACGTATATCAATATGCCCGCTTTGAGCACCCGTATAGCCGCCTCGCAGGCTAGTATTAACGCTTCTTATCCGAATTATCAGCCGTCTGGCTATAGCCTCAACGGTCCAGTTGCTTACCAGCAGGGCAGCGTAATCATGAAGTTTGCCGCTAACGGCAGCAACGAGAACTTCACCTTAGCGCAAACTCGCTCCGAATGGGATTCATCGGCCGTGCTCGAAAATTACATCAAGCCGAAATCCCGCGACAAATACACCACGACCGCTGCCAATGGCCTAACCATCTATTCCTACGGTACTCATGCCGCTTGGGTTAATGCTGGTATTCTTTACACTGTCGATGGCAATGCCGAGCTAGCACCAGAACAAATCCAAAAAATAGCCGCCAGTTTGTAATTTATACATATTTGTGGTATAATATAAAGATAGACCTTATTTTTGTCAATATGGAGATAACTATTGACTTTTGCACCTGCCGGATGCTTTTTGCTATAATTAGGCCATGAGCGACGACAAAAATTACACCAACGTTATTCTTGAAAAAATCCGTTCGCAGATGAGCGCGGTATTAGAGATTGTATCAAACCAACCAACACGCGAGGAATTCAATAATTTACGCGAGGAGTTCGATAGCCTCAAGACCGACGTCAGAACCATCAAACGAGCTGTCGTTGATAACGACAAAACCACTCAGCACGAGCTAGAATTACTTGACCGGCGCGTCGCCAAACTAGAAGAGAGCGCTTCATGACCACGCGTACTCGCTTCGCGCCTAGCCCGACTGGCTATATGCACGTCGGCGGTATGCGTACCGCGCTGTTTGCTTGGCTCATCGCTCGGCAGTCAAATGGAAAATTCATCCTGCGCATAGAAGATACCGACCAAAAAAGGGAAGTATCTGGCAGCGTAGAGCATATTTATAAATGCCTAAGGTGGCTCGACCTTATACCAGACGAAGGTCCAGACGATTTTGGCGGTAAATTTGGGCCGTACAAGCAGTCAGAACGGCTTGACATTTACCAGAAATATGCGCAAAAACTCATTGACGCCGGCCGCGCTTACGCCGATCCGTATACGCCGGAGCAGCTAGATGCTTTTCGCGAAGAAGCCAAAGCCCATAAAAAGCCTTTTTTGTACCGTGATTACCGCCCGGAAAACCCGCCGGCCTGGGATGGCAGCCAGCCGCTGCGCTTTCGTTCAGAACCGAAACCCTACACCTGGCACGACGAAGTCATGGGCGAAATGCACGCCGGCCCAGAGGTAATTGACGATTTTATATTGGTTAAATCCGACGGCTTTCCGACGTACAACTTTGCGCACATCGTCGATGACGCCGAAATGGAAATCACCCACGTTATCCGCGGGCAAGAGTTCCTTGCCAGCACGCCCAAATATCTTAATCTCTACGATGCGCTGGATATAACTTGGCCGATATTCGCCTCGGTGCCGCCAATCATGAACGAGCAGGGCAATAAGAAGTTATCCAAACGCGACGGCGCCAAAGATATCCTAGCCTACAGGGAAGAAGGCTATCTGCCAGACGCCATGCTCAATTTCCTCGCCAGCCTGGGATGGAACGACGGCACCGAACAGGAAGTTTTCACCAGAGACGAATTGATCGAAAAGTTCAGCCTGAAACGCGTCCAAAAATCAGGCGCGCGATTTGACGAAAAACGCTTATTATGGCTTAACGGCGCTCATATACGCAATATTCCTGTCGATAAGCTTTACGAGTACGTGTCGCCACAGGGCGATAACCCGCAAAAAGACAGGGGACAGACTGGTTTCTGGCCGGAATCCGCCTACGCTCCAAACATAACCAAGGAATACCGCATGAAAGTGCTGGCTTTAGCGCAAGACCGCCTGAAGATGTTTGAAGATTTACGTGGATTTGGCTACTTTTTCGCGGAGCCTGAGGTTAACCTGGAACTTATCGATGGCAATAAGCAGTTAAAGAAGTTGTCCGACAGCGAGCGCCGTGAACTTTTGGAAACCGCCCGCGCTGAGCTCGCCAAACTCGCCGGCTGGACGCCAGAATCAATCCAAAACTACCTGAACGAATTGCTGGAGATAACTGGTCAAAAGCCCGGCATCCTCTTCAGCCTGATCCGCATTGCCGTCACCTGGGCGCCATTCAGCCCGCAGCTGAATGATACGCTGGCACTGATTGGACGTGAGCGCACACTGGCGCGGCTTCAGAGTTATCTGGACATGAAATTAGCGTAGCGGTCAGAAAGCAATAATCTTATTTTTCTACCTCTAACACACCTTCTAGCTGATACGTCACTCGCTTTTTTCTCATATTACCATCAACATAAGTTATATCTTCACACAGTTTTTCGGATAAATAATTCTCAGAAAGCCTAGTCTTTAGCACCCTAATAGCCTTATGAACTATCGACCATACAGCTTCTTGTACGAGCTTCGCATCTGCTGTCCTTTCATCGTTTCCAGCGATAAATGAACTGTACTCTAGCCCTTCTTTTTCTGCAAACGCCCGACACATATCTTCGATGGTCATTGGTTTTTTGCTCCGTCCTAAAATACCAATTATTACTGGATACAACGCTTTCTCGCTATATCCTTCAGGATCTGACTCGATTGAAAATGCCGCTCCACCATCTGCATATTCAATAATTTGCAACCCCCAATCAGTCAGCTGCGTCGCTATTGGATCTGCTGATTCTTCAACAGGCGAACGTAAGCTGCTTATCAATTTTTCTTTTTCCGAATAAGAGAGCCGAACCAAATCTGGCGTATCTGTCGCCATAGGGCTACAGTCTGAATCGCCGCTATTCAATTCGTGATTATTAGGCGTCTGTCTGTGTAGCAACGGAGTAATATTTTCCTGCTTTTTCGGTTCACTCGGTGGCTCTGGTTCTGTAGATGGTTCGGTGGATTCTGTTAAATCACCCGAGGATACTTTTGGCAGATCAGACCCCATTATCGCATCGCTAGTTGCACCATTTTCGCTAGCTGGCCGCCACGCCCACGATTCAACTCGCGTGTCAGGATCGTAATGATAGACAACGTTTGGATTATTCTCCGCTTGCTCGGTCCACCGATTAAATCCCGCTCTATAACGCAAACCAAATACTTCTGGGTTGCGTTCCATATAACTATCAATTACCGACCAAATCACAGGATTGCCTTTATATGCTTTCAGAAATACAATAATTGCGTTACCGAATTCATCGTATATTTCTCCAGATTCCTGCCGTTTTAGATCAGCAGCAGCTATTTCTTGATCGTGACACAATCTAGCCGCTCTATGCGCAAGGTCTCCTAGCTTTTCTGCAAGACTAGCGTCATCCAAAACCTCTCGCCCTGTCGCTGCTAGCTCACTGAGCTCTTTTCGTATACGACCAAAGTCATCATCCACTTTTCTCACATAGACTCCATTTCTTATGTTTAAATTACAAAATTACCCAACCTGGAATACAATACTGAATCTTCCGAGTTTAAGCATCTATCTCTAAGTATTTAGTGCTAAAATTTTTTAGCCAAAAGTACTACGGTAGATTATTTGACCTCTTAGTTCCCGACGTTCGCTTGGGGTCATGCCACCTCAGATACCATCGTCTGTTAAATTTTAACATCTGTAGCGAACTGCGCAAACCATAACCAATTCACACCAATTATGCTATAATTTTACCAAGATGCGAAAGCAAAAAATACACATACGAAACAGACAACCAAGCCCGCTCGTAGCACAGCACTACACGGCTAACAAAAAGCAGTCGCGCCTGCAACGACTGCGCGATTTTATTAATCGTCATCGTATTGCAACAATGTGCATTTGCGGCGCAATCCTGATCGCTATCGGCGGGGCGGTGGCCTTCGTATTGACATATCGCGCGCCAGTTGCCGACACTGCGTATCATGCTCCTGCCAAAAAAGCGCCTAAAACTGCCGAAAAATACTATTCCCACCTCAATGGCATTGAAGTTGCCTCTAAGGCCGACCTATCCAAACCAGTCACTGCCATCATGATCGAAAATTCGCCTGATGCCCGGCCGCATTCCGGACTCAAGCAGGCCGAAGTCGTCTACGAAGCCATCGCCGAAGGCGGCATCACGCGCTTTCTGACACTATTTCAACAGCACAAGCCGCAGCTCATCGGCCCAGTCCGCAGCCTGCGTATGTATTACGTTGATTGGCTAGCGCCATATCAGGCTAGCGTCGCTCATGTCGGCGGCAGCCACGCTTCACTGCAAGAGGTTCGCAACGGTAAATATCGCGATATCGATCAGTTCTTCAACGGCGGTTCGTACTGGCGCGCTAATGATCGGCGGCCGCCGCATAATGTCTATACTAGCTTCGAGAAGTTAGACGCACTCAACGCTGGCAAAGGTTATAAATCATCGCAATTCACCAGCTTCGCTCGCGCTGACGGCAAGGCCAGCGACAAACCAAACGCCGTCAGTATCGACATCAATTTCTCTAGCAGTTGGTACAACACCCATTACGACTATGACAAGGCTAGCAACACCTATCTACGCAGTATCGGCGGGCAGGCCAGTAACGACCGTGAAGAGGGTAGGCTAGCGCCGAGCGTTGTCATCGCGCTGCATGTCAACGAGACTACCGTCATGGAAGACGGCTGGCGGCAAAGTATCGTTACTAATGGTACCGGTACTGCAACAGTGTTTCAGAACGGCACGGCCGCTGAATGTACTTGGCGCAAGAATGACCGCTTTAGCCCGCTCGAACTCATCGACGCTGCCGGCAAGCCAGTCGCACTAAATCGCGGACAAACCTGGATCGCTGCCGTACCAAACAGCGGCGGAGGAGGTGTTTCGTGGCAGTAAGCGACGCCAAGCCAGTAGTCAAACGCACGCCAGAAATGCGTGATTTTTGGCGCATTCATCGCAACAAAGTTGCAGCAATATCTATTCTTGTTCAACTACTAATCGCTTTGTCGGTTATTGCAATAATGATCATTTTGCAGGTTCGTTTGGATGTCTTTCTTATTGCAACAATTATCATTTCGCTGTTAATTATTTCTACTGCAACAAATTTCGCAGTGTTGTCTTTTGCGATGATTCCGCTGCGCGACCTCTCGACCGCGCTAGTTAATGCTGCCGGACAAAAAATTGACCAAAAGTTACCAAACCCTAGCAATAAAGAGTACAAGGCTACCGGTTTTAGCGATATGCTGCTGTCTATCTACAAAGAACATACCGAAACCAGTCCAGACAAAACTAGCACAAGCGACGAACTAGCCAGCGCCCTCAATCTGACAAGTACTGGCATAATTATCCTCGACAAGAACAATGGCGTAATTTTCGCTAATCGCGCCGCGCCAATCTCGCTCGACGCCAAAGGCGCTTATCATTTTGACTTGCTATTTGACGACGGCACCGACCTGATTGAATGGATCGATCAACAGCGTACCGACAATGTTCGCGCCCGCAAAATTTGGCTGCGAGTTCCCAACAAGGTCATCGGACAGGAAGACCGCCGTATTTTCAATATCACTGTCGATTTCGAACAAGGCAACGCCGCGGACGCTATCATTACTGCTTACGACGAGACTGAAATCTACCAGCCAGAGGACGACGACCTTGACTTCATCTCGTTCGCAGCTCATGAGTTGCGCGGGCCAATCACTGTTATCCGCGGTTACCTCGACGTGCTAGCGCTCGAACTCGATAGTAAACTCGAGCCCGATCAAAAAGAGCTTTTCCAGAGATTAATCGTTAGCGGCAATCGCTTATCTGGTTACATCAACAATATCCTCAACACTAGCCGCTACGACCGCCGTCACCTCAAACTCCAACTACACGAAGATTCGTTGGCGACAATATACGAGACTATCCGCGACGATATGGAGTTGCGCGCCCGCTCGCAGCATCGTTCACTGTCGGTTGACATTCCGAGCGATTTGCCGACCGTCGCCGCCGACCGCTCTAGCATTTCCGAAGTGCTATCCAACCTTATCGACAATGCTATCAAATACTCCGACGAGGGCGGCGCTGTGCGCGTCACTGCTCGAGCCAAAGGCAAGCACGTTGAAGTTTCGGTCGCCGACAATGGCATCGGCATTCCAGCCAGCGTCATCAACAATCTCTTCCACAAGTTCTACCGCAGCCACCGCAGCCGCGAGACAGTCGCTGGCACTGGCATCGGCTTATATCTCAGCAAAGCTATCATCGAAAGTCACGGCGGCACTATCGGCGTATCAAGCATTGAAGGGCAGGGGGCAACTTTCACCTTCACGCTACCAATCTACGCCGCCGTTTCTGACAAGCTGCATGACGCCGACAATTCCAACACCGAAATCATCTCGGCAGGCAACAGCTGGATTAAAAATCACACTAAATACACGGGGTAAATAGGAGAGTATTATGGCAATTTCCACAATCTTAGTCATCGAAGACGACCGTTTCATCGGAGAGATGTACGTTCGCAGCCTCAAAATGGCTGGCTACAACGTCGAGTGGGCGGTGGACGGTCACGATGGTT
Source organism: Candidatus Nanosynsacchari sp. TM7_ANC_38.39_G1_1 (assembly GCF_004138385.1). Classification (NCBI taxonomy): domain Bacteria; phylum Candidatus Saccharimonadota; class Candidatus Saccharimonadia; order Saccharimonadales (SeqCode); family Saccharimonadaceae (SeqCode); genus Candidatus Nanosynsacchari; species Candidatus Nanosynsacchari sp. TM7_ANC_38.39_G1_1. Next base: position 14,359 of record NZ_PQNZ01000014.1, read on the forward strand.
TGGTTATGGCCACCAATCAGCATTACGATTTAATTTTGCTCGACATCATGCTACCAGAGATGCGCGGCACCGAAATCATGACCGCCATCCGCAAATTCGAAGAAAACAGCGCCGAGAAGTCGCGTATCGTCGTCATGACAAATTTCGATCAAGACGAGAAAAGCCGCGCCGCTTTAGAAAACGACGCCGACGCCTACCTGATTAAGGCTGAAATCACGCCGCGCCGCCTAATCGAAATCATTCAGCAACTCGGCAGCTAGACAACACCCAGCTCTGCTGCTATAATATCAAGCAGTTTGGCTCTATCGTCTAGCGGTTAGGACACCGGGTTCTCATCCCGGCAACCCGGGTTCGATTCCCGGTAGAGTCACCATAAAGGGATTTATATTCCGTTCGGATTTGAAACAGCTCGTTTACCTCTGGTGGCGGGCTATTTTTGTGGGTTCCAAAGTTTATTTGTTCGTAGGTTGGAAGTTTGTTGAATATAGCACCGAAAAAGGCAGCTTTTCGCAGTGGATTACAGAGGTCAAGCAGTAGTTCTGACAGGTGTTCCAAAATATATTTAGCGTATTGCAAAACTTGGTCAAATTCAGCTTGCAAATTCGGCTGCCTGGCAATTTCTTCATCCAGCTCTGCTAATTCTTTTTCGACGCTAACAATATCCTCTTCAAGGTACTTTAGGGCCGTCTCGCTTGTGACAATACGCATCCGATCAACGGTTGCCTTGATTTGGCTTTGCAGGATATCGCGATGCTCTAGGCGCTGCCTATTAGCATCAATCTGCTTGGTCTGACGTTCGCGCCACAATTCAGCGATAGCGGCGATAACATCGTCAATGTATTCTGGCTTGATAGCGATAGTCCTTACAAAGTCTTCTATTGTCTCATCAAATTCAGGCTTCGGCACGCGGAAGTAATGGCCATCGCGACTGCAGTGATAGGCTGGATAGTGTTTACCTAGTTTGCCACGAGTAGCGCTACCAGATAGTGTCTTACCACATTTAGGACAGGCGACTACCTGTTTGTATGGATAATCTGGATTATAAATTTGTTTATTTTTCAAATGATCCGGAACTGCCTTATGTTTAATAGTGATACTATCATGGCTATCAACCTCCACGAAGACTCGGCCGCGATTAGCTTCATTGAATAAATCCACGCTGACGAGCCCATCAAACTGCGCTTTAACTGGCTTATCATGTGTCCATTTTTCTTTAATAATACCGCAATATACCAATTTACTGGTGTATTGATCAATCATTTTGGCGGTCATTTTTCGGCCGCCAATCTGTCGTTTAATTTTCGTTCGGTCGTATTTGTCACGTACAATCGTCACGCGAGAACGAAAGCCCATAGAATTAAGCTCATCGGCAATTTGCTGGTTTGTATAAACATGCGCAGCGCGCATCTCAAACAGTCTGATAATAAACTTTGCCTCATTCTTATCAGGCTTAAGAATAGTCCTCTTGCCATTTTTAGTATCAATTTTGACACTGCGGAATCCATAGTGCGGGCGTCTCATCCAATAGCCAAGCTGCGTGTAGCGAATCTCCGCACCAATCATACGGCTCATAATATCGCGCATCTCGTCCTTAGCTCGTTCAGCTTCAAGATACTCAGATTTTTGTGTAGGATTAAATTCGCTCCAATAGTATTTAAAACCAGTGTGTTCAAGGGTGTTAATTTGTTGCTTACCAATAACACCATACATATCTTCAAGCGCGATACCAAGCCTAGTCAACTGCCGCTTCAGCGGTGAATAATAATCACCACCGCCTCGTGTAAAGCGATCAATTGACTTAATAAGAACAACCTGAAAGCCTTTGCTCTTATCTTTGCAGACATCAATGACCTTTTGCATTGGTTGTACTTCATGCGAAGCAGACTCAAGCAAAATAATCGTCTCTGTAACGACAATGTTATGCGCCTTGGCATAAGCTTCTCCCTGCTCACGTTGCGCCTCCGGAGAATCACCGTCAAGACCTTGCTTATCCGATGATACGCGTATCGCTAGCAGTCCGATTCGCGGTTGGCTTGTTGGCGACATGTCCCTTATCCTCCAAAATAGTGATTAATTTTTGAGCAAAAGCTCCATCTTCCAAAATCTTCTCAACGACAAGATTAGCAACTAGTTTGATCCGTTGCTCAATCGTAAATGAAAATTGCTCCGCTAGCGGCGCTTTTGATTTATTCTTGCTACCTTTTGGCCGTGCCATACACCCTCCATGTAGTGGCTCATTTTAACAATAATTAGTCAGTTGTTTTAGACTTAGACTGCTGCGGTCGTCCGCGACTAGCACGCTCCTCTAGGTCTTTCTCAATCAACGCCTTCAGCTCTTTATCGCCAACGGTCGTCAATGCTTTGAGCACTAATTCAGTAAGACTTATCCCTTGGCTATATGCAACCGCTTTAGCACGATTTCGCACTTCCTTTGAAGTGTCAATTTGTAGCTGGATTCGTCCTTGATTCATTAAATCCAGTATACAACAGAACTACGACACATAAAAGATGAGTGTTTCTTCTAACTGTCTAATATGTTATTAACGAGCCAGCTTTTATGTGT
>NZ_PQNZ01000015.1:0-16772 GCF_004138385.1 Candidatus Nanosynsacchari sp. TM7_ANC_38.39_G1_1
CTAATTAATCCTAAGCTGTAGATTACAATCTTTATATCAAAATTTGTCAACAATGCACTTTATTCTACTGCTCAACCAGCGTAAACGGCGTCGATTCACCAATCTGCACTACGGTCTCACCCACCGCACCCTGACGGATTAGCTCGTGAGCGATACCCATTTTCCGCATGATATCCCGCAGGCGATTGACTGATTCAAACTGATCAAAATTAGTGCGGCGAGCAAATTTTTCAATTTTAGCACCACGGATGATAAAGTCAACTACATCTTCCTCGTCCGCCACCTCAGATTCATCACTAATAACCCGCTCTACCGCCCAGGCATCAGATGCTGCTTGCGCATCCAAAGCAATGACCGGCAGATCATCGCCCTCTTCCTCAACCAACTCAGCTTCCCGTTCTCGATAGTCCGCAACCTCACGACGCAGTAGGCGTAGCAGCTCGGTCACGCCAGCATGTGTCTGCGAGGAAATCGCCAGCACCGGTGAACCGTTGGCTACATTCTGGAGCACCGTTGATTGCATGGCAATAATTTCATCATCCAATCCTTCGCATTTCGTCAAAGCGATGATCTCTGGACGCGCCGCCAACTCCTCGGAATATTTTTCCAGCTCGCGGCGAATAGTCTGGTACTTTTCTGCAGGGTCGTCACTATAGGCATCAATCATATGCAACAACACAGCAGTCCGCTCAACATGGCGAAGGAACTGGTCACCCAAGCCTTTGCCTTCCGAGGCACCCTCAATCAACCCTGGAATATCAGCGATCAAAACTGAGCCATCATCAACATCCGCTACACCCAAATTTGGCGTCAACGTCGTAAATTCATAATTGGCAATTTCTGGCCGGGCATTGGAAACCACGCTCAAAAATGTCGACTTACCAGCATTTGGAAACCCAACCAAGCCAACGTCGGCCAGCAATTTCAATTCCAGCTCTGCCTCAAATTCTTCACCCGCCTCACCAAGTTCAGCCATCTTTGGTGCTTGGCGGGTACTAGACGTAAAATGTGCGTTACCAAAGCCACCATCACCGCCACGAGCAACGACTGCTTGTTGCTGGTCTGCCGTCAAATCAGCCACCACCTTGCCGTCGCACTTGACCAGCGTACCCATCGGCACTTTAACCACCAGTGGCGAGCCACTCTTGCCACGCTTTTTACGCTTACTGCCGTCCTCACCATTTTCCGCCTTCAGTTCTGGTTTATAGCGAAAGTTCAGTAGCGTATTAAGGTCTTTGGTAGCCAAAAACACCACATCACCACCACGTCCGCCGTCACCACCATCAGGACCGCCCTTGTCAACATATTTCTCATGCCGAAAACTGACCGCTCCGTTGCCACCCTTGCCAGCTCGAATAAAAACCCTTGCAATATCAACAAACATATGACGATTATATCAGATAATACCCCATCAGTCGATGAGGTATTATTCGATATTTGATTAAGCTTTTAATGAATAAACTTGTAGCGACCGGCCTCGGCGATAGAAATAGTGCGAGAAGAGATAATGTTATAACCCCTAAAGTTCATGTCTGAAACATAGATATTCTGACCATCTACCCGCTCAACGATACCGACGTGACCATAACCACCACCACCCCAGTCGTTCTGAATAATCGCACCAGGTGCCGGCACATTATTCACTATAAATCCAGCTGCACGAGCGCTATCATCCCAAGTATTAGCATTGCCCCAGAAGCTACCGATCGGTCGACCAAGAGCTAGTCGTCTTTCGTAAGCGTACCAGGTACAGTTGCCGGCAGCATATCTATTTCCAACCGAAGCAGCTGCAGTATTGCGTGAAATTGATCCGACCGAGGACTGTGAGCCGTAGCCATAAGAATATGAGCGTGTAACTGAGCGCGGTGCCACATAGCCTGGTCTTTCATTTTCTGGCAGCTCACCACCAGGCAGCACGATACGAGCACCAGCAGTCAGTGACGAGCCCTCTTCAATGTCATTATAAAGCACGATTCGCTTAGCGTCTGTCTTATATTTTTCCGCCAGAGACTGCACAGTGTCACCATCCTTAACCGTATAAACAATGCCGTCAGTCATTGGCACGACTAAAGTTTTATTCGGCTCAATCGCATCTGAATTGGTATTATTCGCCCAACGCAACGTCTGTGCCGAAATCTTAAAGCGAGCAGCAATCTTGTCCATCGTGTCGCCCTCTTTCGTCACATATGAGGTAATGCCAAGTGCCGCCGAAGTTTCTGGCTTGACGATCTCTGGTTTGGTAATAACCTCGCTGTCGTTTTGAGACAAGTCTTTCTTGATACTCAAAGACGCAGTTGCCTCTCGTAAATCACCAGCAGATGGCAATTGTGTCGTTTCAGCCAAATTCGTCACAGCACTTGCTGCTGCTAACTTATCTACAGATATCGCCTCTGTCGCAACTTCAGCCGCTGGCGAAACAGTTTCGGCTGATGCAACTGTCTTTTTATCAACAACCGCAGTGGTGTCGCCATTATAATTTCCGTACAATAATAATGAAATAGAAAGGACAAAAATACCGCTATATAAAGCTATATACCTTCCTTTTATCTTGCTCTTACGAGCGAATAAATGATTACGAATAACCGTACTCCTCGCACTAGCGTTACCGCCAGCACCGCTACCACAACGTCTTTCTTCTCGCAATAGAACAGGATATGTTGTCGACCTAATGATTAGTTTATATTCTAAGATTGGTTTGCTATATCCGTAGCGACATTATTGGTAGGCCGTTCACCAGTGTAGCTTCTACAAAAACAACACCAACGAACGAGCTATTGTTTATTTTACACAACATTGACAATAATGTCAACATATTTTATAAAATAGACGTTCTGTCAAGATATTTGACATTTTTTCTGACAATGTTGGCGAATATTCGCCTCGTGCCCCTCATTAGTCTTCGAGAAGTATGTTACATCGTTATCGCCACTCAAGAAATAGAGATAATCAGTTGCAGCTGGGTCAGCGACCGCATTCAACGCACTCAAACTAGGCGTTGCGATTGGACCTGGAGGCAGACCCTTATGGCGACGTGTGTTATATGGAGAATCGATATCTGGCGAACGCACTATCCCATCTCTGTCGGCAATATACTGATACGTTACATCAGATCCAAGTGCCATATTCGCCTTCAGACGATTATAAAATACACTCGCAATCTGACGCTGGTCCTCGCAAATTGCCGCTGATCCGCAACCAATCGACTCCTTTTGCACAATCGAGGCCAAGGTAATTCCCTGATATAAAGTCAATCCACGAGCCTTAAACTTCTCTTCCAGTTTATATTCTTTAGCCACTTTTTCTAGCTGACGTATTGAACGAAGTAAAATCTGCTCAGCTGACTCATTAGGCAAAACATAAAATGTTTCTCCGTAAATGTAACCCTCAAGACTCGACCCAGCAGGTCGCCCAGCGAACACGTCGCTCGTATATGTGGCAGAAAAGGCTTTTTTAATATCCTCATTAGAAAAACCCAAGTTTTTCAAAACAGAGGCGACTTCTCGACCGTCAGAATTACGAGCTTTTACATCAAGAGTTGAGCCAGGGTAAAATGTTACCGACACCTCGTCCGACTTACCGCTCGTCAAATGTTGAGCAATCTCTGCGGCTGTCTGGGACGGCTTGACGGAATAAACGCCAGACTGGAACTTGCCGCTTAAACCATGCCACCGCACATAAAAAGAAAAAGCGAGGGCATTGCGAATTAGTTTTTTCTGCACAAGCTCATCTGCGATACTCGCCGAAGTATCTCCTTGTTTAACGCTAATTCGAGTCACAGAATGATTATTACTGTCAGCTGGCGTTAAGGCCTGCCTGTACCACAAAGCACTGCCAAGTGCCGCCAACCCCATGACAGCAATCATTACTGGCAAAATAAATATCCACAATCGCCGCTTTTTAATTTTCATATATTCGCCTCCAAATAATCCTGCAAAATGATACTCGCCGCCTCAGCGTCAATTTCACCTTTATCTTTTATTCGCCCCGCCAATCGCTGCTCTGCCTGAACACTAGTCAAAGATTCGTCCTGAAAGACAATATCAGTGTCAAGCTCGATATCAGCAAGCCGTTCAACAAAAGATTCGACAAACTCAGTCTGCTGCGTCGGCTCGCCAGATTGGTTACGCGGATAACCAACAACGATCGTTTTGATGTCGTGCTGCAACACCAACTCGGTAATGCGAACAATAACTCGCTCGTCATTCTCCAGCCAGCCAAACGGTATGGCAATTTTTACCTGACTATCAGCCATCGCCAAACCAATCCGCCGCTCACCGACATCCAATGCCAAAAAGTTTCTACTTGGCATGATTCAAACGAAACTCAACGCTAATCTTATTTACGTCATTTGGTACAGATTTGACCCAGAAAGGAGAAAACTTCACATCAACATCATCAACTCCTTGAATCGCTTCAATCGCCGACTGAACATCGCCATAATTTTGACCTTTGGCCTGATTCTTCACATCGTCCTCGCGTATCTCTGGGCCAACCGCACCATTCGCAGTTACCTTAACCATTGATGTAGCACCAGACTTGGTAAACTGCGAGAAATTAGCCTTGTTCGCACCATCTTCGTATATCTTTTGAGACTTCTTCTCGGCAATTTCGCCCTTTATTTTTGCCTCAATAAAAGTCTTAAGCTCTGATGATTCCACTGCCAACATACTTGCTGTTACAGTTGACTTTAGCTTCACATTACCATTTACTTCGGCACCAACAGACACGCTAGCACTAGGATCAGAACGCTTCTCGCCATAACTCTCGTCAACCACTTTCGCAGAATCGCCAAAAGTCTTCATAAGCTGCTCTTTCAAGCCATCGGCTTTCTCCTCATTTAGCTTACCCTTCGCAGAGTTAACATCTTCCTGGGTGAGAACTGTCGCAGTCTTGTCCGTTCCACCGCCAGTCGGTGATTGCATAGTTGCTGAAATATCTTTAACGGAAATTGCCATCTCGCCACTTGCTGCATTATATTGTGCCCCACCTTCAGCCGCAGTAATCGAGCCAGTTGCTGTTCCATAACAAACACTGCCAGAACAAACTCGAGAGCGTGGAACTGTTACTGAAGCTGCGAGCGTATACGACAAGCCGCCTGAACTCTTCAAAGTAGTTCCAGCCGCAATTGTAATATTTTCATCGGAAAGATTACTAAACTTTACCGATCCAGTCGCCTTCTCTCCAACATTTTTCTTACCAGTCGCAGCGAACTCAATACTGACCTCTTTATTCATTTCCTTCTTGATGGCTTTGACGACATTCCTAGCAGCGTCCGTAGTCGAATCAGTACTCAGGGTAACTGTCTGACTAACCGTCACGCTAGTAGTTTTTGCCGAGATAATCACCTTCGCGTGCGGCGCAAACACGACTGCCCACACCAAAAAGCCAACCAGCAAAATTACGCCGCCGCCAATCAGCAGAAACTTTTTCCGAAAAATATTAAAATCAGGCACTTTCGGCAACTTCTTTTTCAAGCCATTCTTACTATCTTTTGCCTCATTAACTGCATTCTCGGCCAACACTTTATCAACCGCCTCATCGTCAGCCTTGGCTTTTTTCTCAGCAGCTTTAGCGATATCGCCGACTGGCAGACTGCCGCCATCAATGATATCATTATTATCAACTTTCAAAACTGGCACCTCGGCAATCTCTGGCTTACTCTGCAGCGTCTTGGCAACTGGTATTTTAGCTGTTGCAGCCAAGCCAGACAGCACAGCATCATTAGTTACAATAACTATCCGCTTTTTCGCCGCAGTTGCTGCCCGCGACAAAAGTCGAATATTTACCGCACTTTGCAGTACTCCGATTCGTCGCGGCGGAACAAGGGCGATAATCCGCTCCTTTGAAGACTTAACCTTACCAATTATAGTGGTAATATCATCTTCAGTATCGATATAAATAACGTCTTTATTCATCTTAAATCTTCAACAGTCTATTTACTTTTTCCATCAAACCATTACCGTCTTGGCTCCCAATCATTGTATCATAACCAACACGCAACAACCCCATCGCCGTAATGAACGTATGATCTATTTCACTTTCAGTGGTGTCAATTATACCAGTAACATCGCTCGGTTTAATGTACTGCACGACCGGTTTTTTCGTAAATGGCAAATTGTCGTCCCATTTCCTATCTTTCAGAGCTTCAGCAATCCTCTTCAAGCTCGAACCACCACCACACAACAATATACGATTCGGCAGATAGTCAATAGCGTCAAACTCACCCAAAGCCAGCTCAACGCCAGACAGCCAAACTTCAAGAGTCTTATCGATCGCTTCGTCTATTCTTCTCTTCACCGTCGGCTTAACCGACTCTTTATCAAGATTAATTTTCAGCTTTTCTGCGTCCTTGAAGCTCAAATCGAGGTCTTGAGCAATCGTCCGGGTGAAACTTCGTCCACCAATGCCAAACATTTTCGTGCCCTCAACACCGCCATCATTGACCACCGCGATATCTGTTGTTCCGCCACCAACATCCGCCAAGATTGCTGTAAAGTTGCTGTCAACATCAGTACCAAGCACACTTCGGCTGACCGCAAAAGGCTCTGCAGCCACCGCGATCAATTCTAGTGCCAGCTCATCAGCTACCTTCTCTAACGCACCGATATGAACCATCGGGGCAAAAGCGGTATAAATCTGCACCGCCACGTCTCGCCCCTGAAAACCAATCGGATTTGACACTTTATAGCCATCAATGTGAATACTAACCAGAGCTGAATTAACCAACTTTACTTCAACATCTTGATTACCAGTCTCTAATGCAATTTGTGCCTGTGCCCTACTCTGAGCCCTCTCTTGGACTTTCTCTATAATAAACTCCATTTCGGCAACATCAAGCGGTTTATTTGGCTGGGGGCGACGATAGCGAATAGTGTTAGTAACACCCTTGACCAGTTCGCCAGCGATACCGATAACCACATGTTTAGCTTGCACGCCAGCCTGATCTTCAGCCTCAGATAAAGCAGCCTCACAGTTAGCAACAACCCCAGCGATATCGGCAATAGCACCCATATGCATGTCGCCCATCTCTTGCTGCTTGCGGCCAACACCGATAATCTCCAAAGTGTCGTCTTTCACTTCAGCGATCAACGCCTTCACCACCTCTGTTCCAACATCCAGTGCCACCAACAGCTCGCGGTTCTCTTTTTCAGACTTCTTCAATATATCTTTCAATGCCATGTATTTTTTATTATATAACGCTTGTGATTTTGAGGCAACAGTTAATCATCTATCTTAGAACAGCCTTGATTCGGCGAATTCCCGCCGAGCTGGACTCTTCCTTGGTGATTTTGAATCGCTTGCCACCCTCGGCCAAAACACCCGTGTGCTCGACGTGCGGACCGCCGCAAACTTCAAAGCTGATGATATTGTCGCCTTCACCGATGGAATAGACTTTCACTTCATCACCGTAGCGCTCGCCAAACGCGCCGATAGCACCCATTTTTAGCGCCTCATCAGTCGGATAGACGGCAAATCTAACTGGCAGATCAGCGTCGATCCAAGCATTGACCTGATCCTCCACCGCCTGTTTTTCCTCTGATGTTAATTTATCATGATTAAAATCAAAACGCAGGCGCTCAGCAGTGATATTGCTGCCATGCTGCTGCAAATCCGGTGCATCGAGGACTTTGCGCAGCGCCGCTCCCAACAGGTGTGTCGCCGTGTGGTATTTGAGATGAATCGGATCGTGGCCCTCTAGGCCGCCGCTAAATTGCCCTTTGCGCGCTGTCTTGGAACGCTGGCGTTGCTCGGCCATTCGCGCATCAAATTCGGCGCGCCAATTGTCAGAAAGCTTGATGCCTTGTTTATAGGCCTCTTCGGTACTCAGCTCCACCGGAAAGCCAAACGTATCATATAGCGTAAATAGCTCTTCGCCAGTCAAGCCGTCGTCGATATAATGCTGCATTTGCCTGAGACCTTTGCGTAGTGTCTGGCGGAAAGCCTTTTCCTCTTTGACTAGCACAGCGATGATACTCTCGCGGTTTTCCTTAACCTCTGGGAAATCCGCTTCATATAAGTCAGCGATCACCGGCACGACTTCCTCCAGGAAATTCTGCTCAATCCCCAGGTCAAAACTATAGCGAATCGCCCGGCGTAGTAAGCGGCGCATCACGTAGCCCTGCTCCTTATTGCTCGGCACGCAGCCGTCGACCGCCAAAAATACCGCTGCCCGAAGGTGATCAGCAATCACTCGCATCGATGCGGTGTGCGTAGCGTATTCCTTGCCGCTTAGACTTTCTAGCTTTTTAATAATTGGCTGTAGTAGGCTGATCTTAAAAACGTCAGGACTGTCAATTGCTGCCGCGGCAATCCGCTCCAAGCCGCCGCCGAAATCAACATTCTTGCGTTTCAGCGGTTCAAAACTACCGTCGTCCAGCCGGCGATACTGCATGAACACTTGGTTGCCAATTTCCATAAATCGGCCGCTATCGCTAGCCGGATGCGCCTGCCCAAAACTAGCATCATGATGCTGTTCGCCAAAATCATAAAATACCTCGCTATCCGGCCCGCACGGATCACCAATCGGCGTACTATCAATCCCGCCGCCGCGGCTCCACCAGTTCTCTTTATCGTCGTAAAAGAAAATCCGACCGCCCCGCATACCCAGCTTGTCGCCATTTTCAGCGCTATCCAGCTCGACGATTTTAGCTTCAATGCCTTTTTTGGCAAAAACTTCTTGCCAAATTTGCGCTGCTTCATCGTCGCGCGGAATGTTATTTTTCTCATCGCCGATAAAACAGCTGACGTAGATTTTATGCGGATCTAGCCCAACTATTTCTGTCAAAAATTCGAAAAACCACTCAATCTGCTGGCGTTTGAAATATTCGCCCATACTCCAATTGCCCAACATCTCAAAGAATGTCGTGTGGCGATTATCGCCAACATCCTCAATATCCTGCGCCCGCAAACACGTCTGGCTATCAGCCAATTTAGTGCCTTGCGGATGATCCTGGCCTAGCAAATACGGCAGCAACGGCTGCATGCCCGAGCCGGTAAATAACGTCGTCGGGTCATTGTGCAGTATAAGCGGCGCCCGCTCAATAACAACGTGGCCGTTCCTTTGGCAAAATTCGAGATATTTCTGGCGGATTTCTTGTGTGTTCATAGAGGTAATTATAGCACGAAAACCAACTTGAATATACGAAGAAGTAACGTAAGTTAGAGGCTCAAATCACCAAGCCGCCACCTAGACACTCTTCACCGCGATAGATCACTGCCGACTGTCCAGGCGCTACAGCTCGTTCGGCAGACTCTAGATGTAGCGTGTCGGTACTATATATAGCGTTAATAAGCACCCCGCGGTGGCGCAATCGAACTTGTATTCGCGCATCTTCAGTCAAAGGTTGATTAATCCAGTGAATATCTGTCAGCTTAATCTCGGTTCGCCACATGTGTTCGTCGTTGATATTACGGCTAACGTAAACCTCATTCTTGTCCATATTTTTGCCAACCACATAATACGGCAACCCGCCGCCAACATCCAGACCATGTCTTTGACCAAGCGTATAAAAAATTGCACCGTCATGCCGGCCAAGCACCCGGCCCGATTCTTTGTCAATAATATCGCCCGGACGCGTCGTAATATACTGGCTAAGAAATTCGCGCATGCCAACATTGCCGACGAAACACACACCCATAGATTCTTTTTTGCGAGCTGTCCATAGGCCGCGATCTTTGGCAATTTGACGCACTTCAGGTTTGGTCAGATTTCCTAATGGGAACACTGTTTTCGCTAATGCTTCAGACGTCACGCGATATAAAAAATAAGTTTGATCTTTGTTATCGTCGCCAGCACGAAGCAAGCGTGCAGTATGTGCTAAACGTTCAACCCGTGCATAATGACCAGTTGCGATATAATCCGCCTTCGCCGCCAGCGAAGTCTCTAAAAATAGTTTAAACTTAACTTCTTGATTGCACATGATATCTGGATTCGGCGTTCTACCAGCACGATATTCGTCAAGCATGTAATCAACAACTTTTTGGCGATACTGTGTTTCGAAATCAAATACTTTAAAATCAATTCCTAATTGCACTGCCACCCGCTTGGCATCAGCCAGGTCCTCAGCCCACGGACACTGCATACCGGGTAGATCTTGACTCCAGTTTTTCATATAGACGCCAGTAACATCATAATCTTGGTCAAGTAATAATGCTGCCGCGACGCTGCTATCGACGCCGCCACTCATACCAACATAAACACGCGGTCTGGTCATTCCGCTGCAACTCCCATAATCTTTACCAGCTCTTGCAACGCTAGCTGCCAGCCTATAACAGTTGTCCACCACATATTCGACCATTGATTATCTGTAGCTACTGGATGGCTACGCGTTAGTATATTTGGCGCCGCTTTAGTAAATTCAATTGAAACTCGCCGCGAGTGGTAAGCGCTTGTCACCAAAATTACCGATGATATCTGCTTTTGTTTGAGCAGGCTGACGGTTTGCGAGGCATTCTCGGCAGTCGTTTCGCTAGTTTCCTCTATCAAAATATCACTAGCTGGTACGCCTGCAACGATAGCCTGCCTCTTCATTGCTCGAGCATTACTCGGGCCAGTTTTATCAGCTGCCGCACCAGAAAAAACTAATTTGTGCGCCCAGCTATTCTTGTATAATCTCACCGCTTCGGCCGTACGAGCGCTGGTATCGCCGCCGCTCACCGCTACAATCGCATCGGCTGCCGCACACTGTTGGCGTGTCGCATCTGGAATATCGCCACAGCCTTGCAAATCGTTCTTTGATAAAAACAAAGTAATACCGATGATTATTGCAGCCGAAACAATGGCCAGCGTAACGATAGCTATTAAAAATCTTTTCAAGCTAACCTGGCCTTTTCTGTATTAATCGCAGCGATAATTTCTCGGGCAGCCGCCGTGCACGTTTCAGCATCCGATAGGCGACCCAGTGTCAGACGCAAACTGCCGTCCGCCGCCTCTGGCGCTAAGCCAATCGCTTCTAGCGCATGCGAACGCGTCCCGGAATTTGCAGCACACGCACTGCCAGTCGCTACCAGCACCCCTTTTCGCTCTAGTATAAAAACTAACCGTTCGGCATCAATTCCGGGGAATGATATATGCAAATGACTTGCTAAGCGATGTTTTTGATCGCCAGAGACAATCGCCCACGGAAAAGCTTCTGTCAGCTGATTTTGCAGCTGGTCGCGCAACTGGCGCAAGCGCTTATTCTCAGAATTACGATGTTGCTGCGCTAATTCTAGCGCTACTGCAAACCCAATAGTGCCCGCAACATTTTCGGTCCCGCTGCGCAAGCCCCGCTCTTGCCCGCCGCCGCGAACTAGCGGCTGCAAGCGTATCATCCGATTACACCAAAGCAAACCAACTTGTTTCGGGCCATAGATCTTACCAGCATTTAGTGTCAACGCATCAACGCCTAGCCGCGCTACATTGATGTCAATCTGCCCAGCCCCTTGCGAAGCGTCAGTGTGCAGATAGATCGGCGTCGGTTCGCCTGCTTCAAACCGGCGGCGACGCTCAGCACGGACAACTTCAGCAATGTCGCGTAGCGGTTGAATAGTGCCAAGCTCGTGATTGGCGATAGCGATAGTTATTAGCTGCGTATCTGGCCTAATAGCTGCTTGAATATCGCGCGGCACGATATTGCCTTTTTTAGATGGAGCCACCAGCGTTATATTATCACCAAGCGCTTTCAGTACTGCATCATGCTCAATGGTACTTGATACGATATGCCCGTCAACGCTATTTATCATTAAATTAATAGATTCGGTAGCACCAGCCGTCACAACCAGCTCGCTAGCCTGTCCGCCAAGACAAACTGCCAAACGATGCTTAGCTTTATTATAAGCGCGCTTGACTTCCACCGCTGGAGCATACGGCGCCGAAGGATTATAAAACATCTCAGAGAAATACGGCTGCATCGCCGCCAAAACGCGCTCGTCTAGAGGCGTGGCAGCAGCATGGTCAAGATAGATTATTGATGATTTCACGCTTTCTATTATACCAATTTTTCGCCGGTCTCGGGATCTCGCTTGTAAACTTGGCGGGCAACTTGCTCATAATACATTTGCGTAGCGATACTAAAATTACGCAATTCATCACCCTCGAGGTATGAATAACGCGGGCCAGGTTGAGTTTTCAAGATACCTCGATCGGTTACTTCATATTTGATCGTGTGAGTTTTAAGTTTGTGCTTAGCATCAATCCATTCCTCATGCCACATCCATGTTTTTTCGTCCAAGCAAAAGAATTCGCGGCGATGACCCTTCGGCACCTCTCCAAAAAGTTCCGAGCCAATTTCACTTTCTAGCGCCAACAGTTCGCGCTCACTCAGTTTCTTGAGCGGACGTTTTTTGCGAAGCTTCGGCAAACCGAGCGATAAGTCATCGCCGACAAAAAGTTTGAGAGTTTTTGTGAGAACACGCTTGACCATAATTTATGCAGCTAGACCAAATCCCTCTAGATATTTAGCATAGTCCCCATCGTATTTATTTCGTAAACCAATCACGCGTTGACCAGTAGCAGCAATTTCCTGCTCAGGAGTAAGCAGCGTTTTTTCGGGTTTCGGGCTATTCAATTCTATATAATCAACCTGGAGCGATTCGGTTGTTTGATTGGCCGACTCAGCATATTCACGCGCTAGCTCGCCTAAGCGCTCTAGCTCAGGACTACGATAAGAATTGCCATTAGCAGTTTGTTCATAATTAAAATGACCGGCATTTTCTACCGGTGCATAAGGTTTTACTTTATTATTAAAACTCTCATTCATAATTAATCCCAAAAATTTGCCGCGCGTTGCGAGTAGTTACGCTAGCGGCCTCTTCTATAGCAAGGTCACGAGCGCGCGCATGATATTCTGCTACCTGTCTCACATACGCTGGTATATTCACTTTACCACGAAATGGCGCTGGCGTCAAGAAAGGTGCGTCAGTTTCAAAAACTAAGCGTTCAAGCGGAATTTGGTTAAACATTTTCTGTTGATTTTTATTTTTAGTAAAAGTGCTTATGCCGTTAACACCAACGTATAAACCACGATCCAGCCCATGCTGCAAATTTTCCTCAGAATCGGTAAAGCTATGCAAAATGCCGCGCAAACCTTTGAATTCATCGAAAATCGGCCAAAAATCCGCCCAGACTGCGCCAACAGCGGCTCTTTCGTCGCGTACATGAAAACTAATCGGCAAATTAAAGTCTCGCGCTACTTCAAGCTGCCGCCGCAAAACGCCCTGTTGAATATCGCGCGGACTATTATCATAAAAATAATCTAAACCAATTTCACCAATGCCGACGATTTCATCGCGATTGCCTGCTACCAATTGGCGCAATTCCTCGACGTTATTTGTCGCTGCGTCGTGCGGGTGAATGCCGACGACTGGCCAAACAAAATCATGCATCCTAGCAAACTCTAGAGCCTGACGCGAGCTGCGCAAATCCGTACCAACACAAATCATCGCTATGCCATTCTTCACTGATTCCTGGTAAGCCTTCTCGCGCGCCGAAGCGTCATAGAACTCGCTATCATGAATATGACAATGCGTATCAACCAAGCGAAGCAACGAATTCATTTGGCTTATTTCTTTTTACTAGATGCCGTTTGCGGATCGGGCGTATGAATATAGATTTTTGGGAAAAGTGGCGCTGCTTTCTCGGGCACAACTCCTGCCGAAAACATCTTGTGAATAGTGCTAGCGGTCACTGGCATAAACGGAATTAGCAAATCAGCAATTTCCTCAAGCGCACCAACAGCATAAGATAAGATTTCCGATAAATGCTCGGCGGCATCAGCGTCCTTTTGGCGCTTCTTGGCAACTTCCCACGGTTTAACGTCATCAATATATTGATTAAGTGCTCGCACCTGTTGCCATGCTTCATCTATTGCTCGATCAAAATCAAGCGCTTCCATCGCCTGGCGGTATGGCCCCATATCGTGTCCTGGGCGAGGAATCTCGCCAATTACACCCGACTGATAACGCTGAATCATAGCAATAACCCGCTGCACTAAATTACCGAGATCATTGCCGAGCTCTCCGTTATAAGCCTTCTCAAACTTCTCCCAGGTGAAGTCACCGTCATCCTTGGTCGGAATATGCCGCGAAAAGTAATAGCGAAAAGCGTCAACGCCGTAATCCTTGATAATCTCCATCGGATCGACGACATTGCCAACAGTTTTGCTCATCTTAGCGCCGCCCACATTAACGAAACCATGCACTAACAGCGTCTTCGGCAGCGGTAGACCAACCCCTAATAGCATTACTGGCCAAATACCGGCATGAAAACGCAGGATATCCTTGCCAATCACTTGCACGTCAGCTGGCCAAAAATCTTTCCACTCCGGCTGATCCGGGTAACCTAGCACCGTGATGTAATTAGCTAAGGCGTCCAACCAGACATACATCACCTGGCTGTCGTCTCCTGGTACCGGTACTCCCCAGGTCAGGCTCTTGCGCGGCCGGCTAATTGACACATCGTGCAAGCCGTCTTTCATTAATTCCAGAAACTCTTTCTTACGAAACTCTGGTACAATTTTCATTCGACCCGACTCGATTGCTTGGCGAACTTTATCGGTATAAGCGCTCGCTTTCAAATAATAATTCTCTTCGCTAACTTGTTGATAAGGCGTTTGGTGGTCGGGGCAAACCCCGCCAGTTTCTTGAACTTCTTTATCAGTAAAGAAAGCTTCATGACCCATACAGTACCAGCCGTTGTAAGTACTTTTATAAATCAGCCCCGCTTGGTCCAACTGTTTCCAAATATAGCGCACCGCCCCCATATGATGTGAATCAGACGTACGGACAAAATCAGTATATTCGGCGTGTTCAGCATCCATCAGTATCTTGAAATTTTGATGAGTTTGATCGACATATGCTTGCGGCGTCAGGTTTTGTTCGGCAGCCTTGGCGGCAATTTTATTACCATGCTCGTCAGTACCAACCTGGAAGCGCACTTTTTTGCCTTTCTGCTGCTGGTAGCGCGACCAGATATCTGCAAGCAAATAGTCTAGCGCATTACCGATATGCGGCTTGCCATTGACATATGGAATCGCCGTTGTGATATAAAGATTCTTTCCCATTGCTTCTAAGTATATCAGAGGCGACAGAAGTTTACTAGCACATTATCACCCCGCAATACAAACCTGACCAGCAACAACCGAACCTACATCTTGAACTAATTTTCGTCTTTGATATTTCCTGATTCGACACTAGTTTTCTGGAAATAGTAGAGAAGCCATCTTTTCGCTTTCCCTGCCTATATTACGGACGTTTCGCTTGCTTCTTGAACAAAACAATACCAGAAGCTACAAAGATAGACGCCGCCAAGACAAACAGCACTGTATTTGAGCCCGTTTCAGCCAGTCTGGCACCAGGCGATTTTGGCAACTCCGGAGACAGCGTAGAGGCAGACGCAGGGTTCTTCGTCCATTTTGCATACAAGGTCAAGTCATTGTCTGGCATCGTATCGTTCGCAAAGTCCCAAGCAGTCGTAAAAGCAGTATCTGTGTACCAGCCGGCAAAAGTGTAGCCAGAGCGGGTCGGGGCGACCGGCGGTCTGAAAGGATACGTATAGCCTACCATCTTATTTGGAACGGCAGAACCGGATTGCGAATCAAATGTTACTTTATGTTTTATACACAGCCTGCCATCACTAGTGATTACCCAGCCGTGTCCGCCGTCGACAACAGGCTTCAAGATATTAGCCCGCGCCGAAGCGGCTGCACAAAATTTCAAACCGGCCGCACCAAGCGACATTGGCGATTTTAGATTCTGCGCATCCCAAGCAATTAGCATAGCATCGTAATTCTGGCGCGAAATCGCTGTATGATCAAGCGCGGCCGCCGCACCAGACAACGGCTTTCCCGGCAAAATAATCAACGAATCCAATCGCCAAGCAGCTAGCGATTGATTGAACGAAGTTGCATCGCTTAAAAAACGAACAAGAAACTGCACTTTCTTCATATCCCACGAGCCAATCGGCTGGTTGAACGACGCCGCCTTTCGGAACATATCATTTGCAATCACGAGGTTCGACGTATTCCAATTCGCAATAGAATCGCTACCTCCGTTATTGAAAGCGCTGGCGCCATTAAACATACCAGCGGTATCAGTCACCTTTGAAACATACCAAGAACCTACATTTTGGTTAAATTGGTTTGCATTTTGAAAGACACCCGACATTTTGGTAATAGTTGACGTATTCCAATTCCAATTAGCAGACTCGCCTTTCAGCGATTTATTTCCAACAAACATCCACGATAAGTCAGTGGCTTGGCTTAAATCTGGCGTATCAGTTGCCTTGACATCCATATTCTCCGCGCCAGCAAAGGCAGAACGCATATTCTTCCACATGTTCGTACCCCATTGATCAATCGAAAGCAGTTTTAGCCTATCACCCCTACCATTCACGATAAACCATGGAAAGGCGCCGCCAATGCGTATAGTATAGATTCCCGGCGTAGCGTAATTACAAGTATAAGAGGCAGTCTGCCCAGATACCTCAGTTACACCGTCATTATTGCAGTCAACAGTATAATTGTACCCTGAACCGCTTGTCGGAATAACAAACTGAGTGTTTGGCGACCCTGGCTTTCTGGTATCGATAGTAAATACGAAGTCCGTGTTGTTGATAGCGTCAGCTGCGACTTTTGGCGAATAGAGTGTTGGCGCAACAAGTACCGACAAGATACCGAACGCAGCAGCCAACGTTTTTAATGGCAATTTGAACTTCTGTATTTTTGTTGTTTTATCGTGCCTGCTCACTGGTTATTAGTATACTTATGCTTTAGATTTTTAGCAATGGGTTTTAC